>NZ_JBCGFQ010000045.1:0-43157 GCF_040984075.1 Pseudomonas sp. I2 | reverse complement strand
TGGCGGGGGTTCGAAAGGCGCTAAATTGCCGGGGAAAGCGGCAAGCTGCAAGCTACAAGCTGGAAGAAAAAGCAGCAGAGTGCACGGCCCACGCTTTCTTGTCGCTTGCAACTTGCAGCTCGCCGCTCAAGAGAGCCTCAAGCCCCGTGGCACTTCTTGAATTTCTTCTGGCTGCCACACGGGCAAGGATCGTTGCGCCCGACATCCTTCAGGGCATTGCGGACCGGCTCCTGGTGGCCGTGGTTGCAGTGCGGGCCGTGCACATGGCCATGATCGTGGTGGTGGTCGTGACCGTGGTTGCAGTCGGGGCCATGGACATGGGGTTGCTGGGTCATTGCAGGGTTACTCCGGTTGAAGATCGCCGGGGATTATCTCACCACTGCGCGACAAGTGCAGGTCCCGGCGAATGAGCAAGCCGGTATTCAGTTCGCCCTGCAGCCGGTAGTGCAATGGCTGCTCGCTGCGCAGCAGCTTGGCCAGGGGCTTGAGCTGCCGCCACAGGTTGGTCCGTGCGGTGATCTTGAAGGTCCGCCGGGCATGGCCGCCGACGCTGCGCCAGAGGCTGGCCTGGTCCTCGACCAGCAGCAGGTCGTTGAGCCGCACCGAGTAGGCCAGGTTGCGGATGAACAGGCGGCTGTCGTTGGGGTTGTCGACGCGCAGGTGCAGGACGAATTCCTGCTGGTGCAGCCGGGCCTTGACCGTCTCGACCTTGACCAGGTGCACCTCGGGCTGGCGCCAGTCGCTGCCGCCCCAGCCGGCGCAACCTGCCAGCAGCGTCAGCACGAAGCTGAAGACGAGCAGGCGGGCCAGGGCGATCATGCTCAGCTACCGATGTAACTGGCGCAGCACTTCTTGAACTTCTGCCCGCTGGCGCAGGGGCAGGGGTCGTTGCGTCCGGCCTTCAGCCCCACGGTCGGGTCGATGAAGTACCAGCGCCCGTCGTGCTGGACGAAGGCCGACCGCTCGCGGTGCTGGTGGTCGCCTTCCTGGTCGTGCCAGCGCGCGGTGAAGGTGACGAAGGCATGTTCAGGCTGACCACCGAGCACCTCGGCGCTCTCCACCTCCAGGCCCAGCCAGGTGCTGCCGGCACTCCAGGCGGCCATGGCGGCGCAGTCCAGGCCGGCCTGCTGGGCCGGCAGGGTGGTGGCCACCAGGTAGTCGACCAGGCCCAGCACATAGGCGCTGTAGCGCGAGCGCATCAGCGCCTGGGCATCCGGGGCCGGGGTGCCGGCATGGTAATGCCCGCAGCAGGCGTCGAGCAGGTTGCCACTGCCACAAGGGCAGACCGAGACACTCATCGGGTCACCACCAGTACTTGCCGAAGTTTTCAGGGTTGGCCCAGAACTTGGCGTTGAGCCAGTCGGGGACCTGCTTGTAGTCATGTAGATCATAGGTGAACAGGCTCAGCACCTGCTCGTCGCGGCGAAACTTCTCGCTGGCCGACAGGGCCAGGGCGAAGAAGTCGGTGTCCTGCCAGCCACAGGCGGCCAGGTCTGCCAGCACCGCGACCCTGCTGGCATTGAGATTGCGGATGCCACCCAGCAGTTCCAGGCCGGCGCGCCGGGGCAGGTGTTCGAGGCAGTCGACCAGCACCGCCAGGTCGAAGCGCTGGGCAGCCAGCGGGGCCGGCAGCGGGCCTGGCGCGGCGACCTCGATGCAAGTGCCGGGGTGGGCCTCGGCGAAGGCGTCCAGGGCCGGAAAACGGCTGCCGACCAGCAGCAGGCGCTGGGGCGTGAAGCGCTCGAGCAGGGCGGCCAGCGCCTGCTGCGGCGTGCGTTGGGAAAAACCGTCGGTCATTGCCAATCCTCGTTCAGGTCGCTCAAGACTAACGGGCCGGCGCGCGCGGGCAAAGGGGCGAGCGGCCGCGTCGTGGCTTATTGCTGGCAGAGAGGTAATGCGCGGTCTTTACTCCCAAGGATCGGTCTTATGCCGATTCCCCCTAGGAGAAGCAACGAAATGAGCATAGTACGCACAGCGATACCCCTGGTTCTGCTCACCAGTGTGTTAACTGGTTGTGCAGGTTTGCAAAAAACCGACTGGCCGAAGTGTGCTGCCGTCGGGGGTGTGAGCGGCGCGGCCCTCGGCGCCATCGAGAGCTCCAGCTGGGCCGGATGGGGCGCGCTGCTCGGCGGTGGCCTGGCGGCGGGCTACTGCTGGGCCCATGGCGATGGCGACGAAGATGGCGATGGCGTGCCGGACAGCCGCGACAAGTGCCCTGGCACGCCGCGTGGCGTGCAGGTCGATGCCAATGGCTGCCCGCCGGAGCCGGTCGCCGTGGTGGAAGAGGTGGTGGTGGAGAAAGAGGAAGTCATCGTCATCCGTGACGTGCACTTCGAATTCGACTCCGCACGCCTGACCGCCGCCGACAAGACCCGGCTAGACACCATCGCCACTCGCCTGAAGCAGGAAGCGCCGAGCGCCCGCCTGAGCGTCACCGGGCATACCGACAGCGTCGGCTCCGACAGCTACAACCAGAAACTGTCCGAGCGCCGTGCCCACTCGGTCACCGACTACCTGGTCGACAGCGGCGTGCCACGCAGCAGCTTCGTCTCGGTGGTGGGCGCAGGCGAAACCCAGCCGGTCGCGGACAACGCCACCGCCGATGGCCGTGCCATGAACCGTCGCACCGAGATCAAGATCGAGCGTTGACGGCAGGCGCCCGCGCCTTGAGAAGTGGCGCGGGCGCGTCTTTACTCCTGAATGACCGGTTCGGGCCGGTGACACAGGAGCATTCATCATGAGTGTTTTGTCGAAGGCGGCACTGCCACTGCTGGTGGCCTCCAGCCTGCTTACCGGTTGCGCCACCCACAGCGATGGTAGTGCGCCCCTCAATCAACGGAACTGGCCCCTGTGCAGCCTGCTCGGCGGGTTGGTCGGCGGTGGCCTGGGCGCCATCGAGAGTTCCAGTTGGGCCGCCGGTGCCGGCGTCGCTGGCGCCATCGCCGGTGGCTTGATCTGCTACGCCCAGGATGGCGACGAAGATGGCGATGGCGTCTTCGACCGTCGTGACCGTTGCCCCGATACCCCGGCCGGTACCGCGGTCGACCACATGGGCTGCCCATTGCCGCAATACCCACCCTCCACGCCCAAGGCCGAGGCGCCAGTCCCCGAGGTGATCACCCTCGACGACCAGGGGCAGGTGTTGTTCGCCTTCGACTCGGCCGAGTTGACGGCGGGTGCCAGGGAACGCCTGCTGGCCTTGCTACCCACGCTCAATGACCCCCGTGTGGCCAGCATCAGGGTCATCGGCCACACCGACAGTGTCGGCACCGATGGCTACAACCAGGGGCTGTCCGAGCGTCGCGCCAGCAGCGTCGCTGAATTTCTCATCAGCCAGGGGGTGGCGCCGAACAAGGTGACCAGCCAAGGGCGTGGCGAAAGCGAACCGGTGGCCGAAAACGGCACCGACGAAGGCCGCGCGCACAACCGCCGGGTGGAACTGCACCTCGACTGACTAGCAGGGAGGGAACATGAAATTCATCCTGGGTCTGGGCAAGGCCTTGACGGTGGTGTTCTGGTGGGTGGTGCTGGTGAACCTGTTCATACCCCAGCCGCTGCCATTCAACCTGTTGATCAATGCCGCGGGCATCGCCCTGCTGGGGCTGCATTTCCTGGAGGTGCTGTTCTTCAATGGCAGCCTGCGCGGGCGCAGCCATCGCTGGTTCGACCGCCTGCAGATCCTGCTGACCGGCATCTTTCACGTCATGTCCATTCCCAAGCCGCTGGAGGTGCCGCGCAAGGCGTAGATCGAGGCTGCCGAGGTGGCTCAAACCAGCAGCCGCGAACTGGCCACCGCCACCACCAGCAGCCCCAGCAGCAGGTTGATCCCCACCATCCGTCGTATCCGCCCCAGCACCCCGGCACCTGCCGCCCAATCCTCGGCCTGCACCGCCGCGCGCAGCTCCGGCAGCAGCAGCGCCTGGATCCGCAGGAACAGCGCGAACATGGCGATCCCCCCGCCGATCATCACCTGGATGTAGCGCGGTGCCGTCTCGAAGCCGGCGAAGCGCATATGCAACATGCCGATGCCGCTGATCGCCAGGATCGCTACCGCCAGCCAGACCCATCTGAAGAACCGTCGGAAAACTTCCACCCACAGCCGCAACCGTGCCGGCCCCTCCAGGGCCGCGACCGTTGCCGGGCGCAGCACCAGCCAGGCGAAGAACATGCCGCCGACCCAAACCAGGGCGGCCAGGACATGCAGGGTGTAGGGCAGGGCAAAGGCGAGCATCCGGATCTCCATGCGGCATAAAGGGCAATAGCGGGGTATGATAGCCGGCCCATGCGAAACACTGAAAATATATCCAGCCCTGCGGGCGCCCCCAGATCATGATCAGCAAAGAACTCAAAGCCACCATCCAGGGCGCCTACACGCGTTTTCTCGAAGCCAAGAGCCTGCGCCCACGCTACGGCCAGCGCCTGATGATCGCCGAAGTGGCCAAGGTCCTCGGCGACATCGCCTGCGACGACGAAGGCCGCCGCGCCGGCGAGCCCGCCGTGGTGGCGGTGGAGGCCGGTACCGGTACCGGCAAGACGGTCGCCTACAGCCTGGCCGCGATCCCCGCCGCCAAGGCCGCCGGCAAGCGCCTGGTGATCGCCACCGCGACCGTCGCCCTGCAGGAGCAGATCGTCTTCAAGGACCTGCCCGACCTGATGCGCAGCAGCGGCCTGAACTTCAGCTTCGCCCTGGCCAAGGGGCGCGGCCGCTACCTGTGCCTGTCCAAGCTCGACGTGCTGCTGCAGGAGGGCCATGCCCAGTCGGCCACCGCCCAGCTGTTCGAGGAGGAGGGCTTTCGCATCGAGGTCGACGAGAAGAGCCAGAAGCTGTTCAACAGCATGATCGAGAAGCTCGCCGGCAACCGCTGGGACGGTGACCGCGACAGTTGGCCCGAGGCCCTGGAGGACCAGGACTGGGCGCGGCTGACCACCGACCACAGCCAGTGCACCGGCCGCCACTGCCCGAACTTCCAGCAGTGCGTGTTCTACAAGGCCCGCGAGGGCATGGGCAAGGTCGACGTGATCGTCACCAACCACGACATGGTCCTGGCCGACCTGGCCCTGGGCGGCGGCGCCGTGCTGCCCGACCCGCGCGACACCATCTATGTGTTCGACGAAGGCCATCACCTGCCGGACAAGGCCATCGGCCATTTCGCCCACTATTCGCGCCTGCGCTCCACCGCCGACTGGCTGGAGCAGACCGCCAAGAACCTCACCAAGCTGCTGGCCCAGCACCCCTTGCCAGGCGACCTGGGCAAGTTGATCGAGCAGGTGCCGGAGCTGGCGCGGGAGATCCGTACCCAGCAGCAGTTCATGTTCACGCTGTGCGAGCAGGTGGCCGACTTCCGCCCCGGCGAGGACATGGAAGGCCGCGAGCGGCCACGCTACCGCTTCGAGGGCGGCGTGGTGCCGGAGCAGATCCGCGAGGTGGGCATCGAGCTGAAGAAAGGCTTCGCCCGCCTCAACGACCTGTTCACCCGCCTGGCCGACTTGCTCAAGGAAGGCATGGACGGCGAGACCAACATCGGTATCGCCAGCCACCAGGCCGAGGAGTGGTACCCCCTGTTCGGCAGCCTGGTGACCCGCGCCCAGGGCAACTGGGAACTGTGGACCGCCTTCACCGCCGAAGACCCGCAGGACAGCCCGCCGATGGCGCGTTGGCTGACCCTGGCCGAGAGCGGCGCGCTGTTCGACATCGAGGTCAACGCAAGCCCCATCCTCGCTGCCGAGATGCTGCGCCGCAGCCTGTGGAACGTCGCCCATGGCGCCTTGGTGACCTCGGCCACCCTGACCGCCCTGGGCAAGTTCGACCGCTTCCGCATGCGTTCGGGCCTGCCCCGCGACGCGGTCACCTGCGTGGTGCCCAGCCCGTTCCACCATGGCGATGCCGGCCTGCTGCGGGTTCCGGACCTGGGCGCCGATCCGCGCGATGTACCCGGGCACACCGCGGCGATCATCCGCGCGTTGCCCAACATGCTCGAGGACGCCCGTGGCGCGCTGGTGCTGTTCTCCTCGCGCAAGCAGATGCAGGATGTGTTCGACGGCCTGGACCGCGACTGGCGCAAGTTGGTGCTGATCCAGGGCAACCTGTCCAAGCAGGAAACCCTCAACAAGCACAAGGCGCGGGTCGACGATGGCCAGCACAGCGTGCTGTTCGGCCTGGCCAGCTTCGCCGAGGGGGTCGACCTGCCCGGCGCCTACTGCGAGCACGTGGTGATCGCCAAGATTCCCTTCGCCGTACCGGACGACCCGGTCGAGGCGGCGCTGGCCGAATGGATCGAGGCCCGCGGCGGCAATCCATTCATGGAGATCGCCGTGCCCGATGCCTCGCTGCGCCTGATCCAGGCTTGCGGTCGCCTGCTGCGTACCGAGCAGGACCGTGGCGTCATCACCTTGCTGGATCGGCGCCTGGTCACCCAGCGCTATGGCAAGGCTATCCTCAACGCCCTGCCGCCGTTCCGGCGTGAGATTTCCTGACGGCCGGAGCATGATGCGCCGGTCCTCCGTCCACCTCTGTCGTCACCCATCGAGAGGAGAACGACCGCCCCATGATCCGCCGTACCCTGCCTGCCGTGTTCGCCCTGCTGTTCAGCTCGCCGCTGCTGGCCGGGCAGCAGACGTTGTTCAGCTTCGTGCGCCCGGCCTCCGTGGTCATCGTGACCACCACCGATGCCGACCTGCCGCAGTACAACGCGGAGCAGACAGCCGAGGGCGAGGTACTGCGGCGCGTGGTGTTCAACCCGGTGGCGCGGCCGACCTTGCGCTTGAGCCCGCAGAGCGGCGCCTGGGACTGGTCTGCCGGCCAGGCCCTGACGCTGCGCCTGCAGAGCGCCATGGATTGGGCCCTGACCGTGGACGTGACGGTGCAGAGCAGCGACGGCCGTACCCTGACCAGCCGTGTCGACCTGCCCGCAGGGCCCGCGCAGACCGTGATGGTGCCACTCAAGGCCCGTTCGCCGCTGAGCCAGGGCATGCGCGCCGGCCCTCCGATGCCCTGGGTCCATGAGGGCCAGCGCCTGCTGCTGGCCAGCAGTGAGGGGGAGGTCGACCTGGGGCAGGTCGTTTCCGTCAGCCTCAGTATCCCCAACCCCCGGGTAGCGCAGAGCCTGTTGATCGAGAAGGTCGGCATCCAGGACGATGACCTGGCATTCAAGGCGGCCTACGAAGGGCTGATCGACGCCTATGGCCAGTCCACCCGAGGGCGCTGGCCAGAGAAGATCATCAACGACCAGCAGCTCAAGGCCGCCGAGCGCCGCGAACGGCAGCAACTGCAAGGCTGGCTCGCCGAGCGTGGCAAGCAGCGCCTGGACATCTACGGCGGCCTGTTGGCGGGGCCGGTGTTCGAGGCCAAGGGCTTCTTTCGTACCGAGAAGCGTGATGGTCGTTGGTTCCTGGTGACGCCGGAAGGCCACCCGTTCTACTCCCTTGGCGTCAATGCCGTGGCCAGCGACGGCGGGCGCACCTACGTGGCCGGCCGCCAGACCCAGTTCCAGGCCTTGCCGGGCGAGGGCGAGCCCCTGGCGGCGTTCTATGGCGAAGGCAACAACGACGACGGCAATCCGTCGTCGCAAGGGCGCAACTTCAAGCAGGGGCGCTGGTTCGATTTCTATGCCGCCAACCTGCAGCGTACCTATGGCGAGCCTTGCCCGGAGGTACTCGAGGGGCAGACGGCCGAGGTTTGCCCAGCGCCGGCGGTGGATGCACCGCGTTGGCAGGCCCATGCCCTCGACCGTCTGCTGGCCTGGGGATTCAATACCCTGGGCAACTGGAGCGACCCGGCCTTGGGGCAGGCCAAGCGGGTGCCCTATACCTTGCCGCTGTCGATCGTCGGCGATTACGCCAGCATCAGCACGGGCATGGATTGGTGGGGACGCATGCCCGACCCGTTCGATCCACGCTTCGCCATGGCCACTGAACGTGCGGTGGCCATCGCCGCCCGCGATCATCGCAACGACCCTTGGCTGATCGGCTATTTCGCCGACAACGAGCTGGCCTGGGCCGCGCCCGGGGACGACCCCAAGGCCCGCTATGGCCTGGCCTACGGCACCCTGCGCCTGACCACCGACGTGCCGGCCAAGCGCGCCTTCCTCAAGCAGTTGCGCGACAAGTACCGCAACGAGGAGGGGCTGTCCAAGGCCTGGGGTATCGACCTGCAGGGCTGGGAGCTGCTGGAGGACCCCGGCTTCGAGGCGCCGCTGCCCAGCCCCGAGCACCCGGAGATCGAGCGCGACTACCAGCATTTCCAGCTGGTGTTCGCCGAGACCTACTTCAAGACCATCGCCGACTCGCTGCAGTGGCATGCCCCGAACCACCTGCTGCTGGGGGGACGCTATGCCGTGAGCACCCCGGAGGCGGTCAAGGCCTGCGCCGAGTTCTGCGATGTCCTGAGCTTCAATTTCTATACCCTCAAGCCCGAGGACGGCTACGACTTCGCCCAGCTGGCCGAGCTGGACAAGCCGGTGCTGGTCTCGGAATTCCAGTTCGGCTCCCGCGACCGTGGGCCGTTCTGGCCGGGGCCGCTGGAGGTCGCCCGCGAAGAGGACCGGGGGCCTGCCTATGGCAATTTCCTCAAGGCGGCGCTGGCCCAGCCGATGATCGTCGGCGCGCACTGGTTCCAGTACCTGGACCAGCCGGCCAGCGGGCGACTGCTCGATGGCGAGAACGGCCATCTGGGGCTGGTGGCCATTACCGACGTGCCGTACCCAGGCTTCGTCAAGGCGGTACGCAGGAGCAATCTGCAGTTGATGGACGAGCTGGGCAGGATCCTGGAAAAGCCGGCGCCCTGATTTTTCGTTGCCCGTACCGGCCCATTCGCGGCGGTACAGGCAGCGCAAGCCTCGAATCCCGACAGCACAGGCGACCACCCAGCCACAGGTTGTTTGCAAATCCGTCAACTACTGAAACAATGCATCCTTTTGTAAGACGAGTCGACGGAGAACAGGCGGGTGCAGATCCAGGGTCACTATGAGCTGAAGTTCGAGGCGGTGCGCGATGCCTTCGCCGCGTTGTTCGAAGATCCCCAGGAGCGTGGTGCGGCGCTGTGCATCCAGGTCGGTGGCGAAACGGTCGTCGACCTGTGGGCCGGTAGCGCCGACAGGGATGGCCAGGAAGCTTGGCACAGCGACACCATCGCCAACCTGTTCTCCTGCACCAAGACCTTCACCGCCGTCACCGCGTTGCAATTGGTGGGCGAGGGCAAGCTGGCCCTGGATACCCCGGTGGCGCGCTACTGGCCGGAGTTCGCCCAGGCCGGCAAGGACGGCGTGACCTTGCGTCAACTGCTCAGCCACCGCGCCGGCCTGCCAGCCATCCGCGAGCTGCTGCCGGCCGAGGCCCTGTACGATTGGCAGGCCATGGTCGATGCCCTGGCCGCCGAGGCGCCCTGGTGGGTGCCAGGCAGTGAGCACGGCTACGCTGCCATCACCTACGGCTGGCTGGTCGGCGAGCTGATTCGCCGCGCCGATGGGCGTGGCCCGGGTGAGTCGATCGTCGCCCGCACCGCACGGCCGCTGGGCCTGGATTTTCATGTGGGCCTGGCGGACGAGGAGTTCCACCGCGTGGCGCACATCGCCCGTGGCAAGGGCAACCCCGGCGACGCCGCGGCCCAGCGGCTGCTGCAGGTGACACTGCGTGAGCCGGAGGCACTGTCGACCCGCGCCTTCACCAACCCACCGGCGATCCTCACCAGCACCAACAAGCCCGAATGGCGGCGCATGCAGCAGCCTGCGGCCAACGGCCACGGCAACGCCCGCAGCCTGGCGGGCTTCTATGCCGGCCTGCTCGACGGCAGCCTGTTGGAGTCGGAGCTGCTCGACGAGCTGACCCGTGAACACAGCCTCGGCCAGGACCGTACCCTGCTGACCCAGACCCGCTTCGGCCTGGGCTGCATGCTCGACCAGCCCGACGTGGCCAACGCCACCTTTGGCCTGGGCGCGAAAGCCTTCGGCCATCCCGGCGCCGGTGGCTCGGTCGGCTTCGCCGATCCCGAGCACGATGTCGCCTTCGGTTTTGTCACCAATACCCTTGGCCCCTATGTGCTCATGGACCCCAGGGCACAGAAACTGGTGCGCGCCCTTGGCACGTGCCTTTGATCGGGTTGTGCGGGTATTGCCCGGATCCTTTGACTATCCTCAATGCCAACGCCTGGTGTGCGCGGGCAAAATCTCTTTCAATTTCATGGTGTATCGCTGATGTCTTCACATAAAACCTTAGCACTTGCCCTGTGCCTGGCCGCTACCGGTTGCGCCCAGCACCCGCAGACTGCCTCGAACGACACGAGCCACAGCTGGTGGCCATTCGGCTCGGACAAAGTGGCCGAGCAGGAAGTGAAGGAGGCTGTGACCGAGAAGGTGGCCAAGGCCGAGGCCAAGTCCGAGAGCGGCAGCCGCTGGTGGTGGCCCTTCGGCGGCGCAGAACAGCAGGCCAAGGGCCCGGCGGTGCCGAAGATCGACGAGAAGGCCACCCAGGCCTGGCTGGACGAGTACGAGCCCAAGGTGCGCGAGGCGATCAAGGGCAGCAAGTTCGAGCTGGAGCGCCGCGACGATGTGCTGGCGGTGACCATCCCGGTGGATGGCTCCTACAACCCGGATCGCCCGAACATGCTGCTGCCGATGACCCTGGGCCCGATCACCCGCGTGGCCAAGCTGGCCGAGGCCGATACGAAGAGCGCCGTGCTGATTCTGGGCCACGCCGACAGCAGCGGTGCCGCCGCGGCGAACCAGAAGCTCAGCCTGGAACGTGCCGCGTCGGTGTCGGCGATCTTCCGTCTCAGCGGCCTGGAGCGTGATCGCCTGATGCTCAAGGGCATGGGTTCGGACATGCCGCGTGCGGCCAACGACAGTGTCGAGGGCCGGAAGCTGAACCGTCGGGTGGAAATGCTGCTGACTCCGCAGAACACCATGGTGGCGCTGCTGGCCAAGTACCAGCAGGCCGCCCCGGCACCGGCCGCAGCCTCCATGGTTGCAGTCCAGGACGCCAAGGCGCCGGCAGCCAAGGCCGCCGCCAGCAAGCCTGCGGCGAAGGCCCCGGCCAAGACCGTGGCGAAGAAGCCTGCGGCCAAGACCACCGCGAAGAAGGCCTCGACCAACAAGAAAGTAGCCGCCAACAGCCCTGCGAAGAAAGGCAACTGATCGTCTTAAGGAAACGCAGTCATGACCCAATCCCTGGCCGATATGCGCCGCGACTACACCCGTGATGGCCTGGCCGAAGCTCAGGCCCCGGGTGAGCCGTTCGCCCTGTTCCACCAGTGGTTCGCCGATGCGGTGAAGACCGAGCAGCCACCGGTGGAGGCCAACGCCATGACCCTGGCCACTGTCGACGGCGAAGGCCGGCCGCATTGCCGGGTGCTGCTGCTCAAGGGGCTCGATGAGCGCGGTTTCACCTTCTTCACCAACTACGACAGCGCCAAGGGCCAGCAACTGCTGGCCAACCCCTTTGCCGCCATGACGTTCTTCTGGCCGGCATTGGAACGCCAGGTGCGTATCGAAGGGCGGGTGGAGAAGGTCACGGCCAAGGAGTCCGACGACTACTACCAGGTACGCCCGCTGGGCAGCCGCCTGGGGGCATGGGCGTCGCCGCAGAGCCGGGTGATTGCCAGCCGCGAGGCGTTGGAGAACCTGGTCAAGGCTACCGAGGCGCGTTTTTCCGATACCCAGCCGCATTGCCCCGAGCACTGGGGGGGCTATCGCTTGCTGCCCGAGCGCGTCGAGTTCTGGCAGGGGCGCGCGAGCCGCCTGCACGATCGCCTGAACTATCGCCTGGTGGATGGCCAGTGGCTGCGTGAGCGCCTGGCTCCCTAACCCGGATAGGCGGCGGCTTCGCGTTCCAGCCAGGCCGCCAGTTCCTTTCGCTTGATCTTCTGCGCCCGCGCCTGCTCGAGGCGTTGCAGCATGTAGGTGCGCTTGGCTTCGTCGTTGCCGGCCAGCGACAGCGCCAGGTCACGGTCCATCCAGCGTCGCATGCGCACGTACAGCCACCAATGGAAGTACAGGCCCGCGACGGTCGCGACCACGACGATGAAGTAATCCATGGCTATCCTTGGTCAGAATGTTTAGCCGCAACACAGCCGGCGCAGGCTGTACCTGAGCTGAATGAAAACAATTTTATAACCTTTGCGCCGTGACAGTCGTCAATCCACGGCGTCTAATGGACACATGACCTATGGAGAGTTATCCCATGCGTAAATCCGTTTTGCTGGTGGCGAGCTTCACCACCATGTCGCTGCTGCTCGGCGGTTGTGCCTCGAACCTGACGGGCGACAGCTATTCCCGGGATGAGGCCCGTCGCGTGCAGACCGTGCGCATGGGCACTATCGAATCCCTGCGCCCGGTGAAGATCGAAGGTACCAAGACCCCGATCGGCGGTGGCGCGGGCGCGATCGTCGGTGGCGTGGCCGGCAGCGCCGTGGGGGGTGGCCGTGGCAGCATCGTGGCTGCGGTGATCGGTGCCGTTGCCGGTGGCCTGGCCGGTTCTGCCGCCGAGGAAGGCCTGACCCGCACCCAGGGTGTCGAGATCACTGTGCGCGAGGACGACGGCAGCATGCGCGCCTATGTGCAGGAAGTGCAGCAGAACGAGATCTTCCGCGTCGGCGAGCGGGTACGCATCATGACCGTTGACGGTACCAGCCGCGTCACTCACTGAAGTTGCACTAAAAACAAACCCCGACACGGCGAGGCCGGTCGGGGTTTTTTCTTGCCTGCAAGGCGCTGTCAGGCATCCAGCCCCAGGATGTCCCGCGCCACCGCCTCGGCGACGCGAATGCCATCGACCCCGGCCGAGAGAATGCCGCCGGCGTAACCTGCGCCTTCGCCAGCCGGGAACAGGCCCTTGAGGTTGAGGCTCTGGTAGCTGGCGTCGCGGGTGATGCGCAGGGGCGAGGAGGTGCGCGTCTCGATGCCGGTCAGCACCGCATCGTGCAGGTTGTAGCCTTTGATCTGGCGATCGAAGGCCGGCAGTGCCTCACGGATGGCCTCGATGGCGAAATCGGGCAGGCTGGGTGCCAGGTCGCCGAGGGTCACCCCCGGTTTGTAGGACGGCTCGACACTGCCCAGCTCGGTGGAGGGCCGCCCGGCGACGAAGTCGCCGACCAGTTGCGCCGGTGCCTGGTAGTTGCTGCCGCCCAGCACGTAGGCATGGGCTTCCAGGCGCTCCTGCAGCTCGATACCGGCCAGCGGGCCGCCCGGGTAGTCGCGTTCGGGGTCGATGCCGACGACGATGCCGGAGTTGGCGTTGCGCTCGTTACGCGAATACTGGCTCATGCCATTGGTGACCACCCGGCCCGGCTCGCTGGTGGCGGCGACCACGGTGCCGCCTGGGCACATGCAGAAGCTGTAGACCGAGCGGCCGTTGCTGGCGTGATGCACCAGCTTGTAGTCGGCGGCGCCGAGTTTCGGGTGCCCGGCATACTTGCCCAGGCGCGCCTTGTCGATCAGCGATTGTGGGTGCTCGATGCGAAAACCGATGGAAAACGGCTTGGCTTCCATGTAGATGCCCTTGCCGTGCAGCATGCGGAAGGTGTCGCGAGCGCTGTGCCCCAGGGCCAGGACCACATGGCGCGAATGCAACTGCTCGCCGCTCTCCAGCACCACGCCGTTGAGCTGGCCATCGTCGATGAGCAGGTCGGTGACCTTTTCCTGGAAACGCACTTCGCCGCCCAGGGCGATGATTTCCTGGCGCATGTTCTCGACCATGCCGGTCAGGCGGAAGGTACCGATGTGCGGCTTGCTGATGTAGAGGATCTCGTCCGGGGCGCCGGCCTTGACGAACTCTTCCAAGACCTTGCGGCCATGGTGCAGCGGGTCCTTGATCTGGCTGTAGAGTTTGCCATCGGAGAAGGTCCCGGCGCCGCCTTCGCCGAACTGCACGTTGGACTCGGGGTTGAGCACGCTCTTGCGCCACAGGCCCCAGGTGTCCTTGGTGCGCTGGCGCACTTCCTTGCCGCGCTCGAGGATGATCGGTCGAAAGCCCATCTGTGCCAGCAACAGGCCGGCGAAGATGCCACAGGGGCCGAAGCCGACCACGATCGGGCGCTCCACCTGGTTGGCCGGAGCCTGGCCGACGAATGTGTAGCTGATGTCGGGGGCGACGCTGATGTTGCGGTCATCGGCGAACGTGTGCAGCAGTTGCGCCTCGTTGCTCGCTTCCAGGTCGATGGTGTAGATGAACAGCATCTCGCTGTTCTTCTTGCGGGCGTCGTAGCTGCGCTTGAACAGGGTGAAGCTGAGCAACTGCTCGTCGAGGATGCCCAGGCGCTGGACGATGGCCTCGCGCAGGGCCTCGTCGGAATGGTCCAGGGGCAGCTTCAGTTCGGTGATTCGTAGCATGGCAGGATCCAGTATCCCGGCCATGGGGTGGCCGGCGGCTTTACACAAACCGCCAAGTATAAGCTGTTCGCCACCTTGACTGGCAGGATAAACGCATCCGGGCGATCAGTTGTCGCGGGCGCCGCCGTAGTAGCCGCAGCCTTGCAGGGTCTGGCCGTCGATGCGCAGTTCGGCGCGCAGGTGGCGTATCGCGCCGGTGGCGATGTCGACGCAACGCTGCGGAGCGACCCAGAGCTCGATGTGTTGCCCATTGGCTTCGCTGGACAGGCTCAGGCCGCCGTTGGGCATCTGTTCTTCCAGGTAGGGCAGTGGCAGCGGATCCTGGCCGAGCCGTTCCAGGACCATACCCTTGCCGCTGGCCTTGATCGCCCAGCCTGGTTCATGGCCGTCGGCGCGCAGGGTCAGTTGCTTGAAGTTGGGATCGCCGCAGGCATTGGCGGAAGGCTCGAGACGGTACAGGCGCGTCACGTCGAGGCGGCCATCGCTGTCGGCCTGCTTGCTGCCGGCAAGGCGGCCGCGCACGTCGGCGAACAGCGTGTCGCCAGCATCCTCGGCGAGGTTGGCGGCTTCCTGCAGCAGGCCGGTGGCCCCCACGTCGTTGACCTCGAAGTGGCGGCTTTCGCTGCAGGGCTTGAACAGCAGCTTGCCACCTCCGGCACTCAGTTCGCCCTGCATGCGCGTGGTGCCGATGTTCGGGTCGGTTGGCTTGTTCGCCAGCGCCTGGCAGCCTGCGAACAGGGGGAGCAGGGTGACGAGCAGCAGGGAAGGGGTGACGCGCATGGGGCAGGCTCCGGGCGATCCAGCAAAAGAAGTGGCCACGTTACTCAGCCTGGGGGGCGATCACAAGGTTTCATGTGTTCCGCTCTGTTGGCAGCGGTCTGGTGTGCCGGGCGAAGCCCCAATTGCCATTTGGGGCCGCTTCGCGCCCCATCGCCGGCAAGCTCCCACATGGCCCGTGCAAACCGCATCATGTGTGGTCGACGCGGTCCCTGTGGGAAGCCGGCTTGCCGGCGATGGGCTGCGAGGCAGCCCCAAATATGACAAAGCGCCGCTTAACTGACAGGCGTTGGCCCGAAGGCCCTTTTCCACACCATGACGATCAACCGCCCAGGTAGGCGTCGCGCACCTTCGGGTCGCTGAGCAACGCCTCGCCGGTGCCCTGCATGACCACGTGGCCGTTCTCCAGCACGTAGGCGCGGTCGGCGATCTTCAACGCCTGGTTAGCGTTCTGCTCCACCAGGAACACGGTCACGCCATCGCGGCGCAACTGCTCGATGATGTCGAAGATCTGCTGGATGATGATCGGCGCCAGGCCCAGCGACGGCTCGTCGAGCAGCAGCAGCTTGGGCTTGCTCATCAGCGCCCGGCCGATGGCCAGCATCTGCTGCTCGCCGCCGGACATGGTGCCGCCACGCTGCACATAGCGCTCCTTCAGGCGCGGGAACAGTTGCAGGACCCTGTCCAACTGCTCCTGGTAGTCGCCCTTGCTGGTGAAGAAGCCGCCCATGGCCAGGTTCTCCTCCACGGTCAGGCGGGCGAACACGCGGCGGCCCTCCGGGACCACGGCGATGCTCTTGCGCATGATGTGCGAGGAAGGCTGGCCGACCAGCTCCTCGCCCAGGTACGTGATGCTGCCGCTGTGTGCCTGGGGCGAGCCGCAGAGGGTCATCAGCAGGGTCGACTTGCCGGCGCCGTTGGCGCCGATCAGGGTGACGATCTCGCCCTGGTTGATCTCCACGTTGACGCTGTGCAGCGCCTGGATCTTGCCGTAGAAGGTGGAAACGTTCTCGAACTTCAGCATTTACGCCTCCCCCAGGTAGGCCTTGATCACATCAGGGTTGCCGCGGATCTCCTCCGGCGTGCCGTCGGCCAGGGGCGTGCCCTGGTTGATCACCACGATGTGGTCGGAAATGCTCATCACCAGCTTCATGTCGTGCTCGATCAGCAGCACCGTCACGTTGTGCGACTCGCGAAGGTAGCTGATCAGGGCCTTGAGGTCCTCGGTTTCCCGGGGGTTGAGGCCAGCGGCCGGCTCGTCGAGCATGATGATCCGGGGCTGGGTCATCATGCAGCGGGCGATCTCCAGGCGACGCTGCTGGCCGTAGGCCAGGGTACCGGCGGTACGGTTGGCGAAGGCGGTCAGGTTGACCTTCTCCAGCCAGTACTGGGCCCGTTCCATGGCCTCCTTCTCGCTGCGGCGGAAGCTCGGGGTCTTGAGCAGGCCGGCGAAGAAGTTGGTGTTCAGGTGCCGGTGCTGGGCGATCAGCAGGTTTTCCAGCGCGGTCATTTCCTTGAACAGGCGTACGTTCTGGAAGGTCCGCACCACGCCCTTGCGGGCGATCTGGTGGCCGGCCAGGCCCTGGATCGGCTGGCCATCGAGCAGGATGGTGCCGCCAGTGGGCTTGTAGAAGCCGGTCAGGCAGTTGAACACGGTGGTCTTGCCGGCGCCGTTCGGGCCGATCAGCGCCACCACCTGTTTTTCCTTGACGGTCAGGCCCACGCCATTGACCGCCAACAAGCCGCCGAAGCGCATGCTCAGGCCGCTGACTTGCAGAATTTCGCGGCTCATCGACGCAGCTCCATGTGTGGACGTTGCATAGGCAGCAGGCCTTGCGGACGCCAGATCATCATCAACACCATCATCGCGCCGAACATCAGCATGCGGTACTCGCTGAACTCACGCATCAGCTCCGGCAACAGGATCATCACGATGGCCGCGAGGATCACGCCCAACTGCGAACCCATGCCGCCGAGGACGACGATGGCGAGGATGATCGCCGACTCGATGAAGGTGAACGACTCCGGTGTCACCAGCCCTTGGCGAGCGGCGAAGAAGCTGCCGGCGAAACCGGCGAAGCAGGCACCCAGGGTGAAGGCCGACAGCTTGATCACGGTCGGGTTCAGGCCCAGGGCACGGCAGGCGATCTCGTCCTCGCGCAGGGCTTCCCAGGCGCGGCCGATCGGCATGCGCAGCAGGCGGTTGATGACGAACAGCGCCAGCAACGCCAGCAGCAGGGCTACCAGGTAGAGGAAGATGACCTTGTTGATCGAGTTGTACGGCAGGCCGAAGAACTCGTGGAAGGTCTGCATCCCCTCGGCGGCGCGGCGTTCGAAGGTCAGGCCGAAGAAGGTCGGCTTGTCGATGTTGCTGATGCCGTTGGGGCCGCCCGTGAGGCTGGTGAGGTTGCGCAGGAACAGGCGGATGATCTCGCCAAAGCCCAGGGTCACGATCGCCAGGTAGTCACCGCGCAGGCGCAGCACCGGGAAGCCCAGCAGGAAGCCGAAGATGGCCGCCATCAGGCCGGCGATCGGCAGGCACACCCAGAAGCTCAGGCCGTAGTAGTGCGACAGCAGGGCGTAGCTGTAGGCGCCGACGGCGTAGAAGCCGACGTAGCCCAGGTCGAGCAGGCCGGCAAGGCCCACCACGATGTTCAGGCCCAGGCCCAGCAACACGTAGATCAGGATCAGGGTGGCGATGTCGACCGCGCCACGCGAGCCGAAGAACGGCCAGACCAGCGCCACCACGATCAGGCCCAGGATCACCCAGCGCTGGGTCTTGGGCAGGGTCAGGTAGTTGCTGACGGCTGGGGGGATCAGCTTGCGCTCGGGGCGCCCGCGCATCATCGAGTTCCATTGCTTGTCGAACAGCACGCGCAGGAACATCAGTACCGAGCAGACGGTGATGACCGTGAGGGTGAACGGGCCCTGGCTGTGGACCACCAGCCGGATGCCGTCGATGCTGAGTTTCAGGCCCAGCACCGGGAAGGCCACGGCCCAGACCAGGGCGGCGCTGAACAGCGCCTGTTTGAGATGTCTGTTCATACTTTTTCAACCTCCGGACGGCCCAGGATGCCGGTCGGCCGGAACAGCAAGACGAGAACCAACAGGCCGAACGCCACCACGTCCTTGTACTGGTCGCCGAAGATGTCGGCGCCGAAGGCTTCCGCCACGCCCAGCACCAGCCCGCCGAGCATGGCGCCCGGGATGCTGCCGATGCCGCCCAGTACCGCCGCGGTGAAGGCCTTCAGGCCCACCAGGAAGCCGGCGTTGGGGTTGATCACCCCGTACTGCATGCTCAGCAGTACGGCCGCCACCGCCGCCAGGGCGGCACCGATGACGAAGGTCAGGGCGATGATGTTGTTGGTGTTGATGCCCAGCAGGTTGGCCATCTTGAGGTCCTCGGCGCAGGCGCGGCAGGCGCGACCCAGACGGGAACGGGAGATGAACAGGGTCAGGCAGGTCATGGCCACGAGGGTGACCACGAAGACCAGGATCTGCATGTAGGACACCAGCACCTCTTGCGCGCCGCCCGGCCCGAAGGAGAAGGAGCCCGGGATCAGGTTGGGGATGGACTTGTCCTTGGAGTCCTGCGACAGCAGGACGGTGTTCTGCAGGAAGATCGACATACCGATGGCGGAGATCAGCGGGATCAGGCGGTTGCTGTTGCGCAACGGCCGGTAGGCGACCCGTTCGATGCTATAGCCATAGGCACTGGTCACGACCATGGTGGCGATGAACGCCACGGCCATCAGTAGCGGCAGCGAGTCGATGCCCATCATGGCCAGGCCCGCCAGGGCGATGAAGGCCACGTAGGAACCGATCATGTACACCTCGCCATGGGCGAAGTTGATCATGCCGATGATGCCGTACACCATCGTGTAGCCGATGGCGATCAAGGCGTAGGTGCTGCCGATGGTCAATCCATTAACCAGTTGTTGGAAGAAATGGTAGATCTCAGGCATTTACAGCGCTCCTAAAAACCTGATTAGCATTTCGCTGGCGGGTGATGAACCCGGCTCGCCTCGTAGGCGTTGGCAACGAGGGTGGGCACGGCCAGGGAACCGCGGGTGACGGTTTTAAGATTTTCAGGTGAACCCCCTCCCGGATCGCGGGAATCGGGCCCATGAACCTCGTAAAACAAAGCCCACTGCTCACACAGTGGGCTTCCAGTTAGCTAGTCACGCTGTTACTGAGGGGAGACTTCGGTCTTCGGCTTGCCGAAGTGCCATTCGTAGACCACGAACTTGAAGTCCTTCAGGTCGCCTTTCTCG
The DNA here is from genome assembly GCF_040984075.1 of Pseudomonas sp. I2. Lineage (NCBI taxonomy): Bacteria > Pseudomonadati > Pseudomonadota > Gammaproteobacteria > Pseudomonadales > Pseudomonadaceae > Pseudomonas > Pseudomonas sp. I2. The sequence goes on along the minus strand of NZ_JBCGFQ010000045.1, from coordinate 23,788 downwards.
TCGAACGACAGGTCGCCGGTCGGGGTGTGGAAGGTGCCCTTGTGGATTTCCTCGGCGACTTTCTCGGCGTCGTCGCTGGTGCCGGCGGCCTTGATGCCATCGGCGATCACCTGGACGGCGGAGTAGGCCGGGAACACGAACGGACCGCTCGGATCCTTGCCGTCACCCTTGATGGCGTCGACGATCGCCTTGTTCGCAGGATCCGCGTCGAAGGACTTGGGCAGAGTCACCAGCAGGCCTTCGGAGGCGCTCTGGGCGATCTGCGAGATGGAGTCGTTGCCCACGCCTTCCGGGCCCATGAACTTGGCGTTCAGGCCTTTTTCCTTCGACTGGCGCAGGATCAGGCCCAGCTCTGGGTGGTAGCCGCCGTAGTAGACGAAGTCGACGTTGTTCTGCTTGAGCTTCTGGATGATCGAGGAGAAGTCCTTGTCACCGGCGTTCAGGCCTTCGAAGACGGCGACCTTGACGCCCTTGCCTTCGAGGGTCTGCTTGACCGCGGTGGCGATGCCTTCGCCGTACTGCTGCTTGTCGTGCAGGACCGCGACGACCTTCGGCTTGACGTGGTCGGCGATGTAGTTGCCGGCGGCCGGGCCCTGGGCGCTGTCCAGGCCGATGGTGCGGAACACCAGCTTGTAGCCACGGGCGGTGATTTCCGGGCTGGTGGCGGCTGGGGTGATCATGATCACGCCTTCGTCTTCGTAGATGTCGGACGCAGGCTGGGTGGAGCTGGAGCACAGGTGGCCGACCACGAACTTGACGCCATCGTTGACCACCTTGTTGGCGACCGCGACGGCCTGTTTCGGGTCGCACGCGTCGTCGTATTCCTTGGCCTCGAGCATCTTGCCGTCGACGCCGCCCTTGGCGTTGATGTCCTCGATGGCTTGTTTGGCGCCGATGAACTGCATGTCGCCGTACTGGGTGACCGGACCGGTCTTGGGACCGGCGATACCGATCTTGATGGTGTCGGCGGCAAACGAATGGCTGGCGACCCCGGCCAGGACCATTGCGGCGAACAGCTTGGAAATCTTGATCATAGTGCTCCACTCATTCTGTTGTAATTCTTATAGTCCTGGCGGCCAGGGCTACAGATCGGGCGGGAACGCCGGCATGGCCACGCCATGTCGCAAGCCCACCTTCCCCCGGAACGTGTCCCGGAACTGTACCGGTACAGTGTAGAGCGCTGTCCAAGCGCTTGAAAAGCGGGCGAAAAGCGTCTGTTTCCCAGGGTGTCGCCTGGTCGACACAAAGATACAGAAAAGCGCCATTACTTTGCCTGCATCCCTGGCCCCACCCCACAAGTTCGGGGCCAATCGACCAAATTACATATTTGAAACCGGGTTTTTCTGCAAAAATGCCGGCCTTTTCATTGGCCGTTTTTCTGCTGGTAGGAACCCATGACTGATCAAGCAAGCACCCTCTATGCCAAATTGCTCGGCGAGACGGCAATCATCGAGTGGAAGGCACTGGAGCGTTTCTGGGCCAAGGGTGACCTGATTTGGGTCGACCCGAGCTTGGACCTGATCGCCGTTGCCGAGGCGATGGCCGAGAATCGCAGCGAGATCTTCGCCAAGTGGCGTAACGATGGCACTGTCGCCCCGGTCACTGCGCAGCAGGCGCTAGACCTGCAGAACCGCGATCCGCAGCTCTGGGCGGTGGTGGTTTCGCCATTCGTGGTGATGCAAGAGAAGAAAGCGCAGTGAGGCTGCGCTTTTTTGGTGCGTGAAAACGCACAGGTCTTCCGTGCTGGTGCGTATCGACGTTCAGGTGGGGTGGATGTTGGTAACAGTCGGGTGAGTGATTCGGCTGCGCGGTAACAGTTTACGGTATGCGTAATGGGGGCCGCTTCGCGCCCATCGCCGGCAAGCCGGCTCCCACAGGGTTGAGTCGATTGCAAATGATGTGATTTGCAGGGTATTGCGCTGCTTTTGGGATCAGCACAATACCTGTGGGAGCCGGCTTGCCGGCGATGGGCGCGAAGCGGCCCCGTGCCGTCAGTAGTCGACCCGCCCGGTATGGTTGTTCAGCGAGATCACCCGCGTCTTGCCGATCCGGTGGCGGAAGATCTCGCGCAGGTACTTCACCGCCTTCTTCACGCAGTCGCGCGACAGGCGGATGTCGTTGATCGAGACGAAGCGGCTCTTGTCATTGATCAGTTCGCGGTACTTCTTCTCGTACATCGGCTTGATCGCATACCAGTTGGTGTCGAGGATCTTCGCCGGGTTCTCGAACTCGTTGAGCAACTCGTCGATGCGTGCCTCGTCGAACTGCTCGCTGGTGATGAACTCGAGGATGGCGTTGTCCAGGGTGTCGTCGAAGCGATACGGGTTGCGGGCGAAGCAGCGCTTGATGAAGGCCACGATCAAGGTCAGGAAGTCGTCCGACAGGCACGGGCTCTTGGCGATCAGGGTGGTCAGCGAGAGGTTGGCCGAGGCGCCGATCACCAGGGCGTAGCGCTTGAGGGTGGTGTTGGGGAACAGGCTGTTGAGGTGCGTCTTGAGCCGGTTCAGGTCCATGTACGACAGCTTGTAGTCCTTGGGCAGCGAAACGATCGACACCACCGACGAGCAGTTCTTGAAAAAGTGCAGGTCATGCAGCGCCGCCGCGTCGTAGCCCGAAGCCTGGTACTGCTCCAGGGCCGCGCGGTAGCGGCGTGACTCGATCGGCAGCAGGCTGATGCCTTCGATGGCCTGGGTCTGCTTGTTGAAGTGCGGCAGGTCGATGGAGCGCAGGAACAGGTCGTCGATGTCCAGTCGCGGGTTTTCCTTCTCGAACACCTTGAACTTGTCCGAACCGGGCACAGGCTGCTCCGGCACCACCGATTCGGCATAGGCGATGGCCACCGGGCCGGCCAGGCTCATGAACAGGTCGTTGGCATCCAGGCGAATGGTCTCGCCGATATCGATGCCGGCACGGCGGAAGTAGTTCTGGTCGTAGTCGGTGGTCACCGCCTGGGCCGTGAGGATGTTGAAGATCTGCTGGGAGATGTACTGGTTGGCGTGCTTCTCCATGGCGTTGACGTCGATGTTCTGGATCGTGCCGTCGTCGTTCTCCTCGGCGTAGCGCATGATGTCGTTGGAAATCAGCATCATCGCGTTCCACGGGCGGATGCGGCCCATGACGCTGGCTTCGCTGCTGTCTTCGTTGTCGAAGTTGTACGAGAAGTCCCACTCTTCCGAGAGGTACTTGCACAGCAAGCGCCCGGCGTTGATGTGCAGGGCTTCGGACATCTCGCTGCGATGGTCGGAAACGTTCGGCAGTACGCAGATGCCGCTGGTGAAGATCGGCTCGAAGACGAACGAATGCCCGCTCTTGCCGTCATTCTCGTCGGCCGGCTTGGTGTCGAAGGTTTTGTTCATGTACGAGTACTGCTGGGCCAGGCCGAACTCCGAGGCCATGCCCGAGCCAGTGCCGCCACCGGCGCTGAAGATGTAGAAATACAGACGCGACTGGTTGGCCTTGATACCGCAGGAGTCGATCAGGTACGAGTGGATCAGCTTCCAGTCGCTGCTGGAGAAGCGCTGGGTGTCCTTGTTGAGGATGATCTTGGCCAGGTACTGGCCGAGGATCGGCGCATTGCCGGCACCGCCGGCGTGGACCTCGGACAGGTCCATGATCTTCATCTTGCTGTAGTCGCGCAGGAAGCCCCCGCGCTCGCCCTTGCGCGAGAAGCGGATGCGCCCGGCGATGTCCTTGTCCAGGTCGCCCAGCATCACCAGCGGCTCGACCAGGAATACCGGCTTCGCCACCTTGTTCTGCACCAGGCGCAGGTTCTGGCGGATCCAGCGTGCCGGGCTGTAGCCGGCCTCGCCCTTGTTGCGCTCCTCGTTGTTGAACTCGTTGAGGAAGAAGGTGCGGGCGTTGTAGACCAGTTCTGCCACGTCCAGGGCGATGTTCGAGCCGCAGCGGCCCAGGCCGATCAGGCACACCGAGGGGAACTGCTGTTCGAGGCGTAGCTGGCTTTCGTCCTCGACGTGCAGGTTCTGCGGGAACACCAGGTCGCGCAGGCCGTCGAGGTTGTCGAGGATGCGCTGGATGTCCTGCTCGGTGTAGTAGAGGTATTGTTGCGTCGGCAGCAGGCGCGTGGGCTGCAGGTCCCGCGGGGACAGCGCGGCCGGCGAGGAAGAGGGGATCGACGACTCGGGCAGCGCATTGGCAGAAGTGTTGGTAGAGGTCATAGTGCGCCATTCGCCTTGGGTGGTGGGCCGTCGACAGGTATGTCATCTAGCCATCATTGGGAAATTTCGCGACTGTATCAGTGCGCCTTTCACGTAGGCGATAGGGGTTTGCCTTATATCCCGTGAGTTGTCTTGTCGCCTTCGCAGTGCATCGCCCGATTGCCCTGCTTCTTTAATCATCTGCCTGGAGTTGCTCATGAGTACTGCATTGCCTTCGCTGGGATTCGCCGGAATCGGCCTGATGGGCCTGCCGATGTGCCGGCGCCTGCTGGCCGCGGGCTACCCGCTGACGGTCTGGAACCGTAGCCCGCAGAAGTGCGCCGAACTGGTTGCCGCCGGCGCGCGCCTGGCCGCCAGCCCCGCCGAGCTGTGCCGTGACACGGACATGGTGCTGCTGTGCCTGGCCGATACGGCGGTGGTGCGCGAGGTGGTGTTCGGCGAGCAGGGCGTGGCCCAGGGCGGGCGCAGTGGCCAGTTGCTGGTGGACTTCTCCAGCCTGGAGCCGACCGCCACCCGCGAGATGGCCGCCGAGCTGGCGGCACTGTGCGGCATGGCCTGGCTGGATGCGCCGGTATCCGGTGGCACCCCCGGCGCCGAGGCCGGCACCCTGGCGATCATGGTCGGCGGCGAGGCCGAGGACCTGGCGCGGGCGCGCCCGGTGCTGCTGACCCTGGGCCAGCGGGTGACCCACATGGGGGGCATCGGTGCGGGCCAAGTGACCAAGGCCTGCAACCAGATGATCGTGGCCTGCAATGCCCTGGTGATCGCCGAGGTGGTGGCCCTGGCCGAGCAGTCCGGGGTCGATGCGCGGCTGATCGCCGAGGCCCTGGCAGGCGGTTTCGCCGACTCCAAGCCGTTGCAGATCCTCGCGCCACAGATGGCCGAGAGCCGTTTCGAGCCGATCAAGTGGCACGTGCGCACATTGCTCAAGGACCTGGATACTGCAGTGAAGTTCTCGCGCGAGCAGGGCTCGGCAACGCCGCTCAGTGGCCTCGCCGCGCAATTGATGCGCTTGCACGGTAGCCAGGGCTATCTGCAAAAAGATCCAGCGACCCTGGTAGAACTGTATCGCAACAAGGGCTGAAGTCGCTGTCCTGGCGGTCGAGCCGTTCGAGGATCGGGCGTAGCTCGGCCAGTGGCACCGGGCGGCTGAGCAGGTAGCCCTGGAGGAAGTCGCAGCCGTGGGCGGCGAGGAACTCGTGCTGCTCCACGGTCTCGACGCCTTCGCAGACCACCTGCAGGTGCAGGGTATGGGCCATGATGATGATCGCCTGGACGATCTCGCGGTCCTTCTGGCTACCCGGCACGTCCTGGATGAACGAGCGGTCGATCTTCAGCACGTCCAGGGGCAGGCGCTTGAGGTAGGCCAGCGATGAATAGCCGGTACCGAAGTCGTCGATCGACAGGGCCACGCCCTGGGCGCGGATGCGCTTGAGCAGGCTGACGGTGCGCTGGATATCGCCCATCAGGGCATTCTCGGTGACTTCCAGTTCCAGTTGGCGAGGTGTCAGGCCGGCCTGGAACAGCGCCATCTCCACCTCGCTGGCCAACTCCTCGCGCCCCAGGGTCACTGCCGAGCAATTGACCGTGACCTTGAGCGCGCCATAGCCGTGGCGGTTGAGCCGGGCCAGGTCTTCGCAGGCGCGGCGCAGCACCCATAGATCAAGGTCGACGATCAGGCCGTTGGTCTCGGCGATACCGATGAAACGGTCGGGGGCGAGCAGCCCATGTTGCGGATGCTGCCAGCGCACCAGGGCTTCGAGCTTGGCCACCTGGCCGTTGTGCAGGTCGAAGATCGGCTGGTAGTGCACGCACAGGCCGCATTCTTCGAGCAGGGCCAGGCGCAGCTCTTCCTCCAGTTGCAGCTCCAGGGTGGCGCGGGTCTTCAGGCCGTTGTCGAAGAAGTTCAGGCTGTTGCGCCCGCAGCCCTTGGACTGGTACAGCGCCAGGTCGGCGTTCTTGAGCAGTTCTTCGGCGGTGCGGCCGTCATCGGGGAAGATGCTGATGCCGATGCTGGTGGTCATGACCATGCGCCGCCCGCCCAGGTCGATTGGCTCTTTCATCCGTTGCATGATGCGCTGGGCCAGGTGGCGTGCTTCCTCGCGGCTGTTGAGGCTGGTGACGATGCAGAATTCGTCGCCACCGAAACGCGCCACCAGGTCCTGGTTGCGGGTGGCGGCCTTGATGTGGTCGGCGATCACCTTGAGCAACTCGTCGCCGGCGGCATGGCCGAGGCTGTCGTTGATCCGCTTGAAGTGATCGATGTCGAGGAACATGACGGCCAGCATGCCGTCGTTGGCACTGTGTTCCACCAGACGTTCGGCGAATACCTGGTTGAAGCCTCGGCGGTTGACCAGGTTGGTCAGGGCATCGTAGTGGGCGGCCTGCTGCAGCGAGACTCGGGCCTGGTCGAGCTGGCTGAGCAGCACGTTGACCCGGCGCAGGTCGCGTTCCTTGCTTTGCAGCTTCTTGTCCGACAGCGCCGCGCTGATGCTGCCGCCACAGATCAGCAAGGTGATCGAGGCGAGGGTCAGCCCCAGTTGCAGGCTGTTGTCCACCGAGGGCAGGCGCAGGGCGGTGTCGGCCGGGATCACCAGGGTCATCGCGGCCATGCCGGTGAAATGGGTGGCCACGATGCCGGCGGCCATCAGCAGGCTGGCGCCGTACTTCAGCACCAGGTGCAGGGTGCCGGCGCCATTGCTGAAGTAGCGGGCCATCAACAGGGCCAGCAGGCTGGTGGCGATGGCGATGCCCAGGGACGCCACTACCAGGCCGGCCTGGTAATACTGCTGGGCACTGGCCTGCAGCGCGGCCATGCCGACATAGTGCATCAGGGTGATGCCCAGCCCGATGAACAGCGCGGCCTGCAGGTAGTGGCGCGGGCGCATCGCGCTGCGGTCGAGGGTGTTCATCGCCAGCCAGGCGGCGAGCAGGGCGATCAGCAGCGACAGCCCGGTCAAGGGCACGTCGTAGTGGATCTCCAGGGGCGCCTGGAACGCCAGCATGCTGATGAAGTGCATGGCCCAGATACCGCCGGCCAGGCAGCAGGCGCCGAGCATGCGCCATTGCCGGCGCGCGGCGTCGTCTTCGCTGTGGCATTGGCGTTCGGCCATGTCGAGGGTGGCGAAGCATGCCGCGCAGGCCACCGCATAGGCGAGCACGACCATGAAAGGTTCATGACGGCAGTCGAGAACGATCTGTCCGCTGGTCGGCAGCTCGGCGAACAATTGCAGTCCCAGCCATTCCATTGCTTGCCTCTTCGTCGAGTTCTCGCGCGTCTCCAGGAAGTCCTCACGGAGACCGTTGAGCAGCAGTATAGGAACGGGTGATTAAGCCTTCCTGATTGATGGCACTTTGATTTCAATCATTTGGATATTGGCTTGATAGCGGGGAGATCTAAGGGCGGTGGGAAATTCCATGAGGCCGCTTCGTGCCCATCGCCAGCTTGCCAGCGATGGGCACGAAGCGGCCCCAGCATGTTGCATGTACTAAGGCATCAGCCCGCGACCAGCACGCGGATCGCCTCCAGGCGCAGGGCGGCCTTCTCCAGCATGGCCAGGCCATCCTCGCGCTGCTTGCGCAAGGCGTCGATCTCGCTGTCGCGCACGCTTGGGTTGACCGCCTTGAGCGCCGTCAGGCGGGCCAGCTCTTCGTCGGCCTCGGCGGCGAGGCGTCGCTGGGCTTCGGCCACCCGCTCCTCGTGCGTGGGCATGACCTTGGCTTCGCCACCGGCAATGCGCTTGGCCAGTACGTCACGCTGGGCTTGGACGAACTTGTTGGCGCTGGCCTTGGGCACGCTCTCCAACTGGTCGTTGAGGGTCTCGAAGGCCACGCGAGGCGCCAGGTCGTTGCCGTTGGCGTCGAGCAGGCAGCGCAAGGCCGCCGATGGCAGGTAGCGGCCCAGTTGCAGGTGGCGCGGGGCAACCACTTCGCTGACGTAGAGCAGCTCGAGCAGCACGGTGCCGGGCTTGAGCGCCTTGTTCTTGATCAGCGCCACGGCGGTGTTGCCCATGGAGCCGGACAGCACCAGGTCCATGCCGCCCTGGACCATCGGGTGTTCCCAGGTCAGGAATTGCATGTCCTCGCGGGACAGGGCCTGGCCACGGTCGTAGGTGATGGTCACGCCTTCCTCGTCGCCCAGCGGGAAGCTGGCGTCGAGCATCTTCTCGCTCGGCTTGAGGATCAGGGCGTTTTCCGAATGGTCCTCGCTGTCGATGCCGAAGGCGTCGAACAGGGTTTCCATATAGATCGGCAGGGCGAACTGGTCATCCTGCTCGAGGATCGCCTCGACCAGGGCCTGGCCTTCGCCGGCACCGCCCGAGTTGAGCTCCAGCAGGCGGTCGCGGCCGCTGTGCAGCTCGGCTTCCAGGCGCTCGCGCTCGGCGCGCGCCTCGGCCACCAGCTTGTCCCAGGCGCTGCCGTCGCCGGCTTCGAGCATCGGCAGCAGGCGCGGGCCGAAACGGTGCTGCAGGGCATTGCCGGTCGGGCAGGTGGCGAGGAAGGCGTTCAGGCCCAGATGGTACCACTGGAACAGGCGCTCCTGGGGGCTGTCCTGCAGGTAGGGCACGTGCAGTTCGATGGTGTGTTTCTGACCGATCCGGTCGAGGCGGCCGATCCGCTGTTCGAGCAGGTCCGGGTGGGCCGGCAGGTCGAACATCACCAGGTGATGGGCGAACTGGAAGTTGCGCCCCTCGCTGCCGATTTCCGAACAGATCAGTACTTGGGCGCCGAACTCCTCGTCGGCGAAGTAGGCCGCGGCACGGTCGCGCTCGAGGATGCTCATGCCTTCATGGAACACCGTGGCCGGGATGCCGGAGCGCACGCGCAGGGCGTCCTCCAGGTCCATGGCGGTCTCGGCGTGGGCGCAGATCACCAGGACCTTGGTGCGCTTGAGCATCTTCAGGGTATCGATCAGCCAGTCGACCCGTGGGTCGAAGCGCCACCAGCGCTCGTCGTCGTTGGTTTCGCCCTGGGCCTGGAAGGCCACCTCCGGGTACAGCTCGGCGTGCTCGCCGTTGGGCAGGTCGCGGTACTGCTCCGGGTTGGCCAGCGGGTAGGGGTGCAACTGGCGTTCCGGGAAGCCCTGGATCGCCGCGCGGGTGTTGCGAAACAGCACCCGCCCGGTGCCGTGGCGGTCGAGCAGTTCGCGGATCAGGCGTGCGTTGGCCTGGCTGTCGCCAGCGCTGACCGCGGCCAGCAGGGTTTCGCCTTCGGCACCGAGGAAGCCTTCGATGGTGGCGTGGGCCTTGGGCGACAGGCGGCCCTCATCGAGCAGTTCCTGTACCGCTTCGGCCACCGGGCGATAGTGCTCGCTCTCGGCGCGGAACGCGGCCAGGTCGTGGAATCGGTTGGGGTCGAGCAGGCGCAGGCGGGCGAAGTGGCTGTCCTGGCCCAGTTGCTCGGGGGTGGCGGTCAGCAGCAGCACGCCAGGGATGACCTGGGCCAGTTGCTCGACCAGGGTGTACTCGGGGCTGGCCTGCTCCTCGTGCCAGACCAGGTGGTGGGCCTCGTCGACCACCAGCAGGTCCCAGCCCGCGGCGAACAGGGCATCCTGGGCCTTTTCGTCGTCGACCAGCCACTCCAGGGCCACCAGCGCCAACTGGGCATCTTCGAACGGGTTGCTGGCGTCGCTCTCGATGAAGCGCTCGGCATCGAACAGTGCCACCTGCAGGTTGAAGCGCCGGCGCATTTCCACCAGCCATTGATGCTGGAGGTTCTCCGGGACCAGGATGAGCACGCGGCTGGCGCGTCCGCAGAGCAACTGGCGATGGATCACCAGGCCTGCCTCGATGGTCTTGCCCAGGCCCACTTCGTCGGCCAGCAGCACGCGCGGGGCGATACGGTCGGCCACCTCGCGGGCGATGTGCAATTGGTGGGCGATGGGCTGGGCGCGGCAACCGCCCAGGCCCCACAGCGACGACAGCATCTGCTTGCTGGTGTGCTGCAGGGTGTTGTAGCGCAGGGAAAACCACGGCAGCGGGTCGATCTGGCCGGCGAACAGACGGTCGCTGGCCAGGCGGAACTGGATGAAGTTGGACAGCTGGGTTTCCGGCAGGACACGCGGCTGGTTCTGGTTGTCGAGGCCGTGGTAGACCAGCAGGCCATCGGCGTCCTCGACCTCGCGCACGGTCAGTTTCCAGCCGTCGAAGTGGGTGATCTGGTCACCGGGCGAAAAGCGTACGCGGGTCAGCGGCGCATTGCGCAGGGAATATTGGCGGGTGTCGCCAGTGGCCGGGTAGAGCACGGTCAGCAGGCGGCCATCCTGCGCCAGGATGGTCCCCAGGCCGAGCTCGGCTTCGCTGTCGCTGATCCAGCGTTGCCCCGGTTGATACTGCTGCGCCATACTGCCTGAACTCCCGCGATGAAAAAGCCGGCTATGTTAACGGATAGGCCCGGTAGACCAAAGAGTCTAGCTGCTTCATCGACGAATACCGTCTTGCCGAGGAGGGTTGCGCGCCGACATGCCTGCCAAGCACCGCTGGTTGAATGCCTCCCTGGCCATGGGCGGCCTGCTGTCGCTGGCCGCCTGCGAGCAGCAGGGTTTCCAGACCCTGCCGCCGATTCCGGTCGAGCAACTGGAAGTGCTGGGCGTGCGCACGCCGATCAAGAGCGTGCACTTTCGCGACCGCGATGGCGAGGGTCTGCTGGTGCTCAGCCGCAGCGATGGCCAGGCCACCGACGCGCAGGCCGAGCAGGAGGTCGACCAGGTGGTGCTCAAGGCCACCTTGTATGGCCGCGCCGATGGCGATCTGTTCACGCCGCGTTGGCAGAGCGAGCAGGAAACCACCTGCCCGGGCCTGGACCTGGATGTGGACTTCTATACCGATGTCAGTGACGTCAGCGACCTCGACAAGGACGGTGTCGCCGAGGTGACCGTGGCCAGCCATGCCTTCTGCGGCGGTGGCATCGATCCCCACGACATCGCCATCGAGATGCGCCAGGGCCAGGCGGTCTATACCATCACCGGGCAGTCGCTGGTCACTCCGTCGGGCGAGGAGCCCATCGGCGGCGAGCGCCACGACAGCGCTTCGTTGAAGAATGCCTCGCCCGTGTTGCGCGAGCACATGGATGCGGTCTGGCTGCAGGTCTACAAGCGGCCGTGGAGCGAAGGCGGGCCGCCGACCGACGACGAACTGGACGATGCTGCCGGCTGAGATCGTTCTGGCGGCCTCGGCGCTGTTGTGACGCCCCGCACAATCCTGTGCGTGAAGGTTCAAGGTGGCTGATGGCCGGCCGATACAAGGGTCACAGGAGACGATTGCATGCTGCCGCCGATCATTCCAATCAGCGCCGCCCCGGTGACCTCGCAACAGGACCCGGTCAAGCCGACCCCGGACATTGCGCCGGTGGTCCCGGCGCAGCCTGCCTCCAGCGATGGCACCATCGACCTGCGGCACCAGCGCGATCCCCAGGAGCAAGCCTTGCTGCTGCGCGAAGAGCAACGCCGTCAGCAGCAGCGCCGCCGGCATGCGCAGGACGAGCGCTACGACGCCGTGCCTGGCGATGAACTCAATGCCGACAACACCGTGCCGGTGGCGCCGCTGGGCGATCGCCCGCGCCAGGGCCTGCTGGTCGACATCGAAGTCTGACTGGCCAGGGACGCCGCCTGCGGTCATCATGCAAGTCTCTGCTGTCAGTCGAGCCTGCCCATGAGCCAAGACAACCTGATCGACTTCGGCGCCGAGCGCGCCAAACGCATCCATGACCTCAACGAGAAGCGCCTGAACGAAGTGCGCCAGGCGTTCGAGCAGGCCATGCCGTTGGGCAAGGCGAAGAAGAAAAAGCCCAAGGGCAAGCCGAAGAAGCGCTGAAACTTGACGCAGGTCAAACCTGCGCCCGCCTTGCGTGCCTGGCCCCGGGCACCATTGACTCCGGTCAATTTTCCCTCCCCCTGCATTCGTTACCTTGCACCCATCGGACAACGGCAGGCGCAAACGGGAGGCCGACATGTTCTTCGACAATGTGGTTATCGCAGGTGTGGTAACGGTCGGGTTGATGTTCGCGTTCTTTGCCGGTCTGGGCATTTTCATCTGGAAGGACTCGAACAAGCGCAAGCCGCGCTGATCCTCCTGGATTCACGAGCACGCAAGGCATTTGGGGCGACTTCGGTCGCCCATTTTTTTGCCTGGAATTTCTTGTCGACCCATTGGGCTGCTCCGAGGGTAGTTCAGCTACCTTTTGGGGGGCTTTGTGGCCCCGCTAGAGACAGGTGCAACCTCTTCGACTAAAAAGATGATTAGCTAGCTAATTACACCCTTTCCGCTTTATCCTCCCCGCCGTTGTCTATCTTTCTATTCACCATCCCCTCGCAAGGTCCGATTCGTGCCCATCACCCTCAAGGCCCTGTTCGCCCCCAGCGACCTCGCCATCAAGTTCGCCATCAAGACCTTGCTCGGTGGCGGCCTGGCGTTGTGGCTGGCCATGCGTTGGGGCCTGGAGCAGCCTTCGTGGGCCTTGATGACGGCATTCATCGTCGCCCAGCCGCTGTCCGGGATGGTGGTGCAGAAGGGCTTGGCGCGCCTGGCCGGCACCCTGGTGGGGACCTTCATGTCGGTGCTGTTCATTGGCCTGTTCGCCCAGGCGCCCTGGCTCTTCCTGCTCACCCTGGCCCTATGGCTGGCGCTGTGCACCGCCGCTTCCACCCAACTGCGCAGCGCCTGGGCCTATGCCTTCGTGCTGGCCGGCTACACCGTGGCGATCATCGCCTTGCCGGCGATCGACCATCCTTTGCAAGTATTCGACCAGGCGGTGGCGCGCTGCACCGAGATCTGCCTGGGTATCGTCTGCGCCACCGCCACCAGCGCCTTGCTCTGGCCCATGCGGGTGGAGCAACAGCTCGGCGGTCAGGCGCGCCAGGCCTGGCAGAACGGCCTGCAAGCCTCCAGCGCCATGCTCGGTGGCGAGGACGAGGCGCGCAAGGGGCTGCTGGAGATCCTCGGACGGATCGTCGCCATCGATGCCCAGCGCGAGCATGCCTGGTTCGAAGGCAATCGCGGCCGGCAACGGGCCAGGGCCATCCGTGGGCTCAGCCAGAAGCTGATGGTGCTGCTGCGCATTTCGCGCTCGGTGCGTCGGCAGTGGCGTCAGCTCGACGAAGACCAGGCACAGCGGATGGCTCCCTGGCTGGATGAAGCCCGCGAGCAATTGGCCAAGCCCGATCGACCGAGCCTGTTGCTGCTGCGCCAGCGTGTCTGGGACGCGGCCCACGACGAACGGATCAGCTCCGCCGAACACTATTGCCTGGCGCGCCTGACCTTGCTCTTGGACTTTGCCATGGCCGCCACCCAGGCGTTGCAGGACGTGGAGGCGGGCAGGGCGCCGACGGATGTGGCCCAGGGGCTTGCCGCCCACCGCGACGTGCCGCTGGCATTGCTGTTCGGCACACGCAGCGCCGTGGCGTTTCTGGTGATGGCCTGTTTCTGGCTGGCCACCGCCTGGCCTTCGGCACCGGGTGGGTTGGTGCTGACCTGCGTGGTCTGCAGCCTGTTCGCCAGCCGCGAGAACGGCGCGCAGATCGGCTTGAGCTTCCTGCGCGGGATCCTCCTGGCGGTACCCGTGGCCTTCTTCGTCGGGCAGATCCTCCTGCCGCAATGGAGCAGCTTCGCCATGCTCTGCCTGGGCATGGGGGTTCCGCTGTTCTTCGGTGCCCTGGGCATGGCCCATCCGCGCATCGGCGCGACCGCCACGTCCTATTGCTTGCATTTCATCGTCCTGGTGGCGCCGCTCAATGCCATGCACTTCGACGTGGCGACCATGCTCAACAGTGCCCAGGCCATGCTGATCGGGGTGGGCGCCGCTGTCTTGGCGTTCCGCCTGCTGGTGCTGCGCCACCCGGCCTGGCTTGGCTGGCGCCTGCGGGCGGCGACCCAGGGCGACCTGGTGCGCCTGACCCGGCGTGACCTGCGTGGCGCCGACAGCTGGTTCGGCGGGCGCATGGCCGACCGCCTGATGCAGCTGGCGCGACATGCCAGCGAGTTGCCGGAAGCCGAGCGCAAGCGCTGGGACGATGGCCTGCACGGCCTGGACATCGGCGATGAGCTGGTGCACCTGCGCATGTGCCTGGCCGTGGCCCAGGCGCCACTGGGCGATGCCGAGCGCCAGTACCTGCAGCAATTGGCGGCGGTGCTGGCCAGCGGGCCGGCGCCAGGGCGCGGCGAGCGCCTGGACGCGGCCAGTGAACAGTTCATCGAGGCCTTGCGCCGACTGCCCCCGAGCGACCCGTTGCGCCTGGCCGAAGGGGCGGTACTGCAGTTGCGCAGGAGCTGGGGCAAATGGTGCCGCTGGCAGGAGGACGTCCATGGGGTTGCGTGAATGGGCGCTGGGGGGCGTGCTGCTCAGCCCGTTCCTGGTCTATGTGTTGATGGCGCTGGTCTTGACCGGCCTGTTGCGCCTGGTGGTGCAGGCCACGCCGTTGGGGCGCTGGATCTGGCACGAAGCGTTGTTCGATGCGGCGTTGTTCGTTTGTGTCCTGTCCCTGGTGGTGCATCTGCTGGGGCCTTTGTAAGGAGTCGATCCATGCGTACAGCGGTACGTATCTTGGTTACCTTGTGTGTGGTGGTGGTCGCGGTGTTCGCCGGCTATCGCCTGTGGCAGTACTACATGCTCACCCCCTGGACCCGCGATGCGCGGGTGCGCGCCGATGTGGTGGTGATCGCACCGGACGTTTCCGGCTGGGTGCGCCGGCTCGCGGTGCACGACAACCAGCAGGTCAAGGCGGGCGAGGTGCTCATGAGCATCGACCGCGAGCGCTTCCAGGCCGCGTTCGACCAGGCCAGCGCGGTGGCCGAGACCCGCGCCCAGCAGTTGCGCCTGCGTGAGCGCGAGGCGGCGCGGCGTACCGCGTTGGGGCCGGGGGCGATCAGCGCCGAACTGCGGGAGAACGCCCAGATCAACGCCGCGATCGCCCGGGGCGAGCTGCACGAGGCCGAGGCGCAGTTGCAGGTGGCCAAGATCAACCTGGCCCGCAGCGAAGTACGCGCGCCGCGTAGCGGGCACATCACCAACCTGCGCCTGGCCGAGGGTAACTATGTCACCACCGGGCAGCCGGTGATGGCGCTGGTGGACGACTCGACCTTCTATATCCAGGCCTACTTCGAGGAGACCAAGCTGCCGCGCATTCGCGAGGGTGACCCGGTCAAGGTCTGGCTGATGGGCGCGGGCGAATCGATCCAGGGGCATGTGGAAAGCATCAGCCGCGGCATCACCGACCGTAACAGCAACCCCGACAGCCAGTTGTTGCCCGAGGTCGAGCCGACCTTCAACTGGGTACGCCTGGCGCAGCGCATACCGGTGCGGATACGCCTGGACCGGATACCCGAGGGCGTGAGCCTCAGTGCCGGGATGACGGCGAGCGTGCAGGTGCAAGAGGACCAGGCCGAGCGTTGAGCCTCATGGATACGGCAGGCGACGGCGCCAATATTGCCGACGATGGGGCGCGAAGCGATCCCAAATGCAACTGAAGCCTGGCTGTTCAGGGCTGCTGCGCCGTAGCCGCCAGCACGATCTCTCGAATGCATACCTGCTGTGGCTGCTGGTAAGCCCAGACGATGGCCCCGGCCACATCCTCCGCCGCCAGCACCACGCCTCCCATGTCATTGGCCTTCCAGGCCTCGTAGTCGCGCTTGATGCCCTCGTCGGTGGTATGCCCGAGCAACTCGGTCTCCACCGCACCCGGCGCAATGGTCACCACCCGCACGTTATGCGGTGCCAGCTCCTCGCGCAGGTTCTCCGACAACCCATGCACGGCGAACTTGCTGCCCACGTAGGCCACGTGGTTGGGGAAGGTCTTGCGCCCAGCCACGGAGCTGACATTGATCAGCGTGCCGCGGCGCCGCTCGACCATGCCGCCGAGCAGGGCACGCACGCCGTTGAGCAGCCCTTTGACGTTGATGTCGAACATGCGCTCCCACTGCTGCGGATCCTGTTCGTGCATCTGCCCCAGCAGCATCACCCCGGCATTGTTCACCAGCGCATCGGCCGGCCCATACAGCGCTTCGGCTTCCTGCACGGCGGCGGCCAGTGTCGCACGGTCGCGGATGTCCACGGCGCGGCACAGGCAATCGGGCAGGCCCAGCGCTTCGAGACGCTCCAGCCGTCGAGCGACCAGCAGCAGCGGGTGGCCGGCGGCGGAGAACAGGCGAGCGGTAGCGGCGCCGATACCGGAGCTGGCGCCCGTGACGATGATCAGCGGTTTGTTCATGACTGCCTCCCAGGCATAATCGTTTTCGATGGCCGGGATTCTAGATAACCCTTTCGGCCCTGAAAAACGGCTTATTTCTCTGGCTAGCATCGGTTCTGTCTATGGATATCCGTCACCTCAAAGCGTTCATCGCTGTGTTCGAAGAACGCAACATCACCGTCGCCGCGCAGCGCTTGTGCGTGGCCCAGCCGACCTTGTCGGTGACCATTCGCCAGTTGGAGGACGACCTGGGCGTCGAACTGTTCCTGCGTCAGGCCCGTGGGGTCGAGGTCAGCGAACAGGCGCGCCAGCTGTATCCGCAGGCGTGCCGCATGGTCGCTGAAGCCGAGGCGCTGCGCCTGCGTTTCCGCCAGGGGCAGGAGCGGGTGTCGTTGGCATTGGGCATCGAGGCGGATATCGCGCCGGCACAGGTCGAAGCCTGCGTGCGCCTGGCCAGCCAGGCCGTCGGTGGCTTGCAGTTGACCTTGCTGGAGGGCTGCGATGGTGATGCGCGGCTGGCCGACGAGGCGCTGCGTTGCGAGGATGAGCTGTTCCTGCCGCTGTGGGAGGAAGCTTTCGTCCTGACGATGGCTACCGGCAGCCAGCCCGACGGGCGCTGGATCACCTGCCCGCACCACCCCTCGCACCAACGGCTGATGAGCCTGTATGGCGAGGGCGAGCAGGTGGGCCAGGCCGCTTCGTTGCAGCAGGCCCTGGCCATGGTCGCTGCCGGCTTGGGCGCGGCCTGGTTGCCGCAATCGCTGGTCGAACGCCACCCGGGCATCTACTGGCAGCCAAGCCCGGGGCTGGCGCTGCGCCGTCGGGTCGGCCTGTGCCTGACCAGCCAGGCCCTGGTACTGCCGGCGCTGGCCAGCCTGCAGCAGTTCCTGAGTGGCCCGGCCAGCCTTTAAAGGAACATGCCGCCGGAAACCTCCAGGCGCTGGCCGGTGATCCAGCCATTGCCTTCTTCCAGCAACAGGGCTATGGCGGCGCCGATGTCGTCGGGCAGGCCGACACGCCCCAGCGCGGTATTGCTGGCGATGAAAGCATTGACCTGCTGGTTGTCGCGTACGACGCCGCCACCGAAATCGGTCTCGATGGCGCCTGGTGCCAGGATGTTCACGCGAATGCCGTGCGCGCCCAGTTCCTTGGCCTGGTAGCGGGTCAGTACCTCCATCGCCCCCTTCATGGCGGCGTAGGCGGCATAGCCGGGCAGGGCGAAACGGGTCAGGCCGCTGGAGATGTTGACGATGCGGCCACCGTCGGCCAGCAGCGGCAACAGGCGCTGGGTCAGGAAGAACGGCCCTTTGAGCTGGATGTTCAGCAACTGGTCGAACTGGGCCTCGCTGGTTTCGGCGAAGGGCACGTTCACGCCGATGCCGGCATTGTTCACCAGGAAGTCGAAATCGGGGCGGTCGAACCGCTGCTGGAGGGTTTCGCCCAGGCGTTCGGCGAAGGCGACGAAGCTGCCGCTGTCGCTGACATCCAGCTGCAGCATGGCGGCCTTCACCCCGGCCTGTTCCAGGCGCTCGGCTACGGCGCGGGCCTCGTCGGCCTTGCTGTGGTAGGTGCCGATGATGTCGATGCCGCGTGCGGCCAGGTGCTCGGCGGCGTTCCTGCCCAGGCCGCGGCTGGCGCCGGTGATCAGAGCGAGCTTGCGGGTCATGTCGGTTACCTCGTTGATGGTGGTGACGATGGCAACAGGTTATTGATCGAGGCAGGGCTGTTAAATCCTGTGAATCCGGAAATACTGTTCGTATTCATCGGACAATAGGGGCCATGCATGAACAAGCTGGAACTCTTGCGAACCTTCGTCAGGGTCAGTGAACTGGCCAGTTTCACCCAGGCTGGCGAACACCTGGGGTTGCCACGCTCGACGGTGTCGGAGCAGGTCAGGGCGCTGGAGAACCTGTTGGGCACGCGCTTGTTCAACCGCACCACTCGCCGGGTGCAGGCGACCCAGGATGGCGTGTTGTTGTACGAGCGCAGCAAGGACCTGCTCTCGGGCATGGACGAGATCGAGCACCTGTTCCGGGGCGACGATGCCGCGCTGGCCGGATGCCTGCGCATCGACCTGCCGACCATGATGGCCCGTCGGGTCATCGTCCCGGCATTACCGGAGTTCCTCGCGCGCTACCCACACCTGGAGGTGGAGATCAGTTGCACCGACCGCCAGGTCGACCTGTTGCGCGAAGGTTTCGACTGCGTGCTACGCATCGGCGCCCTGAGTGACCTGGATGTGGTGGCGCGGCCTGTGGGCCGCTTGAGCATGCGCAACTGCCTCAGCCCTGCCTACCTGGCCCGCCACGGCGAGCCCCGCAGCCTCGAAGACCTGGCAGGGCACCGGCTGGTCCACTACGTGCGCAACCTGGGCTCACGCAGCCCGGGGTTCGAGTACGAGCACAATGGCGAACTGCGCTTCCAGGCCATGGGCGGCGTGGTCACGGTCAACAACACCGAAGCCTATTCCGCCGCCTGCCTGGCTGGCCTTGGCCTGATCCAGGTGCCGGCGGTCGGGGTGGCCGAACACCTGCGCAGCGGCGCGCTGGTGTCGGTGCTCGAGGCCTGGCAGGCCCAGGCGATGCCGGTTTCCCTGTTGTATGCCCGGCAGCGCCATGTGCCGCGCCGGGTCCAGGTGTTCATGGACTGGCTGGCGGCGCTGCTGGCGTCTCAGGTCGATCCACCGGCAGGCGGAAGCTGAACAGGGTCCCGGCCTGTGCGCTGGAGGCCACGTCCATGTACCCGCCATGGGCCAGGGCGATCTGGTTGGCGATGTACAGGCCCAGGCCCAGGCCTTGTTGGGGGGCGTCGGACAATGGCCGGGAAAAAGGCTGGAACAGCTGGGCCAGTGTCTGCGCGGGGATGGGTTCGCCGAGGTTGTGGACGCTGAGCACGAAGGTGCCATCGCGGATGGCCGCGCTGACCGTGACTGGCCCGTCGGGGGCGCCGTGGGTGAGCGCGTTGGCGATCAGGTTGGAAAGCAACTGGGCCACCCGTTCGCGGTCGCAGCGCAGGCCGCCGATGTCGGCGATGTCCAGCAGGATGCGTCGCTGCGGATGCACCTGTTGCAGCTCCGAGGCGACATGGCCAAGGGCTTCGCGCAGGTCTGGGCAGGGCTGCTGGTTGAGGGGGATGCCGGCACCGAGACGGCCTCGGGCGAAGTCCAGCACATCGCGCACCAACTGTGAGGCACGACGGCCACTGGTGAGGATATGACGGGCGATGGCGCGACTCTTGTCGTCCTGCAGGCGCTGGGCCAGCAGTTCTGCGCCGGCGGTGATGGCGAACAAGGGGTTGCGCAGGTCGTGGCCGAGCACGGCGATGAACTGTTCGCGTACCTCCGCCATGGCGCGTTCCTTCTGCAGGGCGCGCTCGGTGCGCTGGGCGTTTTCCTCGCTTTCGATCTGGATCGACAGCAGGCGGGCGAACGACTCCATCATCGGCTGGATGGCGCTGCCCTTGAGCTGCGCAGGCTCGGGGTCGAGGGCGCAGAGGGTGCCGAAGAAGCGGCCGTCGGCACGTAGCACCGGCACCGAGATATAGCTCTCGAAGCGGTAGATGCGCGGCGTGTGGTGACGGCAGTACTGCTCGTCCTCGCTGGCCTTGTCGATCACGATGGTCTGCTGGCTGCTGCGGATCTCGTGGCACAGGGTGCTGGCCACATCGAGCTCGTCACCGGCCTTGAGGCCGAAGCCCAGGTTGTCGAGCACGGCGCAGGCGGTCCAGCTGTCCTCGGTGACCCGCGCCACGGCAGCAAAGCGCATGCCGGTGGTCTCGCAGATCACCTGGAGGATGGCCGGTACGACATTGATGCGGCCAATGGTGGCGATGTCGGCGCTGACGGCGTTGGTCATGACAATCCAGTGTCAGGGTGGGAAACGGGGGCTGGAGCCTTACAGTCTAGCGGTACAGGCGACGTCGGATGAAAAACCTTGGCGAACGGTCCGGGACTTGCGCTAGGCTGGCACCTGCGCGTTGCCCACCAGAGGCGACCGCTCGTGCCTGGCGTGCGTCACTTCCAAACATCTTGCGAGGTACGTCATGGCCATTACATCACAGGACATCTGCAACGCCGCCGATCGACTCAAGGGTTTCGTCGGCTTCCATGGCAAGCGCGGCACCCACATCGTGCGCTTCTCCGAGGATTCGTTCGGCCTGGACGTCGCCGGCGACAGCATCATCCCCTGCAGCGAATTCGTCTGGCGGCCAGAGGCGGGCCGGCGCATGGTCCTGTGCCGTGAGCGCCTGGCACTGCTGCTGGCGCAGCATGTGGACGATCGCCTGAACATCGGCGAGCCCCTGCGGATCTACCTGCGGCGCACCGACCTGGCGGAAATCGTTGCCGAGCGCAGCGTCTCTCCTGCGTAGTTGTCAGGGGCGGCTGCGCAGCCGCCCTGCATCACCCTCGCGCAGCAGCGCCTCGAAGCTCGCCTGGTCCAGCGGCCGGCTCAGGTAGTAGCCCTGGACTTCATGGCAGCCTTTGTCGGCCAGCATCCTGAGCTGCTGCTCGGTTTCCACCCCTTCGGCGGTCACCGTCAGGCCCATGGCTTTGCCCAGGTCGATGATCGCCTGGACCACGGCCTGGTCGTTGCTGTTCGGGTTGGTCAGGCCGGCGATGAAACGCTTGTCGATCTTGATGCTGTCGAACGGATAGCTGCGCAGGCAACCCAGCGAGGAGTAGCCTGTGCCGAAGTCATCCATGTTCAGGTGAACACCCAGCTCCTTCAGGGCGAGCAGGGTGCCGAGGGCACCTTCGATGTCGGCGAGCATGACGTTCTCGGTGATCTCTAGTTCCAGGCGCTGGGCGGGGAAATCGGTCTCCAGGAGAATCTCGCGTACCTCGGCGACCACGTCGCTGCGGGAGCATTGCGCCGGCGACAGGTTCACCGAGACCAGCAACTCTGCTTGCCAGTGGCGGGCGGTGCGGCAGGCCTGGCGCAATACCCAGCGGCCGAGGGCGACGATGAGGTCGCTCTGCTCGGCCAGGGGAATGAAGGTATCGGGGCCGAGCAGGCCCTGCTGGGGATGCTGCCAGCGCAGCAGCGCTTCGACCGAGACGATCCGCAGGTCCTGCAGGCGGTAGCGGGGCTGGTAATGGAGCACGAACGCCTCCTGCTCGAGGGCCTGGCGCAGGTCGTTCTCCAGTTGCCGGCGGTACTGGATCTGCTGGTTCATCTGCGCGCAGAAGTAACGCCAGGTGTTCTTGCCGTCGGCCTTGGCCTGGTACAGGGCGATATCGGCGCAGCGTACCAGCTCGCCGGCATCGCAGACCTGGGGGCCGGTCTGGGCGATGCCGAGGCTGGCGCCGACATGCAGTCGCTGCCCGTTGACGACGATAGGCTGGCGCAACAGGGCGATCAGGTGTGTGCAGAGGCGATCGATCTCGTTGCGGTCGTCCATGGCCTCGACGACCAGGGCGAACTCGTCGCCGCCCAGGCGCGCCACCAGGTCGTCTTCGCGGGTGGCCTCGCGCAGGCGCGACGCCACTTCCTGCAGTACCGCATCGCCGATGGCATGGCCGAGGGCGTCGTTGATCGGCTTGAAATTGTCCAGGTCCAGCAGCAGCAAGGTCAGCGGCGGTGCATCGCTGCCACGTTGCAGGGCCTGTTCCAGATGGCGCGTGAGCTTGTTGCGGTTGGCCAGGCCGGTCAGCGCATCGTGCAGCGACAGGTGCTGGATGTGCGCGTGGGCGGCGACTTCATGGGTGATGTCGCTGGCGGTTCCGCGAAAGCCGGCGAGCTTGCCGTCGACCAGGATCGGCCGTGCGGACATGCGGCAGTAGCGGTGCTGCCCGTTGGGGTCGTGGTAGGCGCAGCGTAGGTTGGCCATCTGCTGTGGGTCGGCTTCGGCCTGGGCGTCGAGCCAGGAGGCCAGGGGCGTGGTATCGCAGGCCAGCAGTTGGTTCAGCGGTTGCCCCAGCCAGTCTTCGAGCCGATAGCCCGTGACGCTGGCGAAGCGCTGCGACAGGTAGGTCAGGCGCTGGTGGCGATCGGTTTCCCAGATCCAGTCGGAGGTGGCCTCGGCAACGGCACGAAAGCGCTGCTCGCTGGCCTCCAGCGCCTGGTTGCTGTGTCGCAGGCGCTGCAGGCTCTGGTCGATGGCGCGGGAACTGCGCAGGGCATGGCGGAACAGGTAGAGCATCACCAGGCCGAGCACCAGCAGGGCGCCCAGCAGCGGCGGCAGGACCGCCCAGAGCAGTTGCCGGCCTGGCAGCGGGGTGGTCCAGGTCAGGTGGTAGCCGGTGTCGCCCAGGACGATGCGTGGCGTGGCCCGGTGCGTGGTCGTGTTCTTTTCCAGGCGCATGTCGGCCAGCCCCGCGCCTTCGCCCAGGTGGGCCAGCTTGGCCTCGGTCAACTGGTCGACGAACAGCATCACCGGCGCCTTGCCGACATCGATCTTCAGGACCTCCATGTCCGGGCGCACGGCAGCGGCGCTGAGCACCGCGGGCCAGCCATCGAACAGCACGAAGTGAGTGACCTGTTCGCGGTCGACGGCTACCTGGCGGGCCTGGGCGATGATCGGTGCCAGCGGGGCATCGATGAAGGTCTCGGCGGGGAGGTCGGTTGGCTCGCCTCTTAACAGGGCGTAGCGGGTATGCCGGTCGTCGACCACGAAGACACCTTCGAACCCGCTGGCGCTGTACAGCGATTCGCCGACATTCTTCTCGTCATAGGCCCAATGCCAGTCGACCTCGTTGGCCAGGTGCTGGTAGGCGGCATCCCAGACGGCATAGCTGGAGAGAAACTGGCGCGAGGCGAGCAGGCGCTGTTCCAGCGCCTGGGTGGCGTGAAAGGTGCTGCGTTGGCGTTCCTGTCGGTCGAGGGTAGCGGCGATGTTGAACAGGGCGCCCAAGGTGACCAGCGCGGCAAGGGCGAACAGTAGGGAAAAGCCGCCGATCAGACGGCGGACCTGCAGGCGCGGAGCGGGGAGGTCGACGATCCTGTCCATGCGCGGGCGACTCCTTCTTGAACAGCGCCCCCTTGCCAGGCAAGCACCGGGGAGGGTTCAGTCAGGATAGGCCAGCCTGGGCGGGGAAGCCGCGCCCAGGGCGAAATTCAACTGTTCATAGGAATAGAGGAGCGTTTCGTGCGGTTGCCTCGGGCATGCGAAACTTTTTTCGACGGGAGTGTTGACTCTGAATTCAAAGCGCGTATTATTCGCCTCCCGCAGCGATGCACTTGCTGCGAGTCAGGTGGCAGTTGAAGTTGAACGCTTTCGATAAGAAAGCAGCTTCGAAAAAAACTTCAAAACAAACGCTTGACAGACTCTGAGGAAAGCGTAGAATGCGCGGCCTCGGTTGAGACGAAGCGCTCTTGACCAAACGCTCTTTAACAATCGAATCAAGCAATTCGTGTGGGTGCTTGTGAGTACGGACTGATAGTCGCCAAGATTATCAGCATCACAAGTGGCCATATGAGAAATCACATAGTCATTT
>NZ_JBCGFQ010000044.1:0-44362 GCF_040984075.1 Pseudomonas sp. I2 | reverse complement strand
CGATGGAATACGCGCTGTGGCAGTTGCCGGTATTCGCCGGGCTGATCCTTGGCAACCTGATCATCAACCGCATCGCCAGCACCGCACCGCCCAGCCCCAGCAGGGCAATGGTGATCATCCCCAGCATGGCCGACACCAGCCCCTTGCTCTGCTCACTGGCGAACAGGGTCATGCGGTACAGCACCGCATTGGCCACGCCCAGGCCCAGGGCGTACAGCGACATCCCCGCCACCACGCTGGTCACCGTCGGCCAGTACCAGGTCGCCAGCACCATCAGGCACAAGCCCGCCAGGTAGGGCCACAGGGCCCCACGCACCAGGCTGGGCAGCGGGTAGCGGTCGGCGATGCGGTTGATGATCAGGTTGCCAAGGATCAGCCCGGCGAATACCGGCAACTGCCACAGCGCGTATTCCATCGTGCTCAGCCCCTCGTCGTGGATCAGCAGCACCGGCGACAGGCCGATCCAGCCGATCAGCGGCAGGCCCACCAGGCCCAGGGCCGCGCTGCCGGCAACGAAGCGGCGGTTGGCCAGCAATTGGCCATAACCGAACAGCAAGGGCAGCAGCTGGATCGGCGTGAACGCCAGGCGCGAGCCGTCGCGGCGCTCCACGCCCAGGGTTTCCGGCATCAGCCGGTACAGCAGCAGCCAGGTCAGCACCGCGCCGGCGGCGAAAGCCAGGAACAGCCAGCGCCAGTCGAGCCACTGCAGCAGCAAGGTGCCTACCAGTGGGCCGAGCAGCGGTGACAGCAGGGCGATATTGGCCAGCAACGCCATCATGCGGACCGCATCGGCCTCGCTGAACGCCTCGTTCAGCGCCGGGTAGCTGACAGTGACCACGAAGCCCAGGCCAACGCCCTGCAGCAGGCGCAGCAGGTTGAACAAGCTGATGTCATGGACCCAGTAGGTGGCCAGGCACGCCAGGCCGAAGAAGGCGCAGCCGGCCAGCAACAGCGGACGTCGCCCATAGCGGTCGGCCAGTGGGCCGATCAGCCATTGCAGGAGCACGCCACCGAGCAGGTACAGGTTCAGGGCGTGGGGAATGAATTCGGGGCTGGCGGCCAGATCGTCGACCACCACCGGCATGGCAGGCATGACCGCGTCGCTGGCAAGGTAGGTCAGCAATTCGAACAGGGCCAGGGTGAGGCCGAACAGCAGGGCCCGCAGGGGCGAGATATACAGCAGTGGTTTCATGATGGACGTCAGGTTGGAACGGCGGGGAACAGCCTGTATGCCAGAAATGGCCGTACGGGGCTGTGAACAAGTGTAATGAGATGAATGGGATCGGGGCCGCTACGCGCCCCTTGGCAGGCAAGCCCGCTCCTACATGGCCGTGCACATCACATCGTGTGATCGACTCGGCTCTGTAGAAGCGGGCTTGCCTGCCAAGGGGCGCGTAGCGGCCCCGGCTGTTCAGCGGACCCTCGAAGGCCCTTACGACACGGCAGCCTCCTGCACCACGCGGATCACCCGCTGCGGGAACGGGATGTCGATTCCCACAGTCTTGAGCCGGTCGCGGGCCTGCTCGTTGAGCATGAACATCACGCTCCAGTAGTCCGGGGTCTTGACCCAGATACGCAGCGAAACGGTGATCGAGCTGTCGCCCAGCTCGGACACCACCGCCGCCGGCGCCGGATCAGGCAGCACCCGCGGGTCCTTGGCCAGCTCCAGCAACACCTCGCGGGCCTTCTGCAGGTCGGCATCGTAATCGACGCCGACATTGAATATCACCTGGCGGGTGGGCTGGCGGTTGTAGTTGGTGATGATGCCGTTGGACAAACTGCCGTTGGGCACGATGACCGTCTTGTTGTCACCGGTGCGCAGCACGGTGTGGAAGATCTGGATGCTGTCGACGGTACCGCTGACGCCCTGGGCCTCGATCCAGTCACCCAGGCGGAACGGACGGAACAGCAGGATCAGCACGCCGCCGGCGAAGTTCGCCAGGCTGCCCTGCAAGGCCAGGCCGATGGCCAGGCCCGCCGCACCGATGGCGGCGACGAACGAGGTGGTCTCGATGCCGATCATCGAGGCCACGCTGACGAACAGCAGCACCTTGAGCACGATGTTGGCCAGGGAACTGATGAAGCTCTGCAAGGCCGCATCGCCATGGCGCATGCCGACCAGCGCGCCCAGGCGGGCACTGACCTTGTTGACGATCCACCAGCCGACGGCGAGCGTCAGCAGCGCCAGCAGCACGCGGCTGCCGTACTCCATGATCAAGGGAACCCAGGTCTGCGATTGACGGACCAGCTGATCGACTTCAGCGTTCAAATCCATATTCATCTCCTGATGCCGAACGGCAAGTACACGATAAGCAGGCCGCGAGGATTTCAGCGGCCATGGAAGCGATGGACATCACGGCGCCATCAGGGTTCCTGGCCGCCTGCCGGTCAGTCGCGGAAGTTGTTGAACTGCAGCGGCATGTCGAACTCCTTGGTGCGCAGCAGCGCGATGGCTTCCTGCAGGTCGTCGCGTTTCTTGCCGGTGACGCGCACCTGCTCGCCCTGGATGGCCGCCTGGACCTTGAGCTTGGCGTCCTTGATGGTGGCGACGATCTTCTTGGCCAGGTCCTTGTCGATACCTTCGCGGAACTTGGCCTCTTGCTTCATTTCCTTGCCCGAGGCATAGGCGTCCTTGACCTCCAGGCACTTGACGTCGATCTTGCGCTTGACCAGGGCCAGGCGCAGGATCTCGATCATCGCCTCGAGCTGGAAGTCCGCCTCGGCGGTCAGCAGCACGGTCTGCTCCTTGTCCTTGAACTCGAAGCTGCCCTTGCCCTTGAGGTCGTAGCGACGGTCCAGTTCCTTCACCGCGTTTTCCACAGCGTTGGTGACTTCGTGCTTGTCCAGTTCCGATACCACGTCGAACGAAGGCATGGTTGTTCTCCAAAAATAAAAGCGCGCTCGGTAGGGGCGCGCGCCGGGTCAGACGGTTAAAATGCGGGCACATTATAACGGGTTGCGAAACACAGATGAGCAGCACCTGGCATATTCTCGGCGCCGGTAGCCTCGGCAGCCTCTGGGCCTGCCGGCTGGCCCGCGCCGGCAAGGCGGTCCGCCTGATCCTGCGCGACGAGCGTCGCCTGGCGGCGTACCAGGCGGCCGGTGGCCTCACCCTGGTCGAGCACGACCAGGCCAGTCACTATGCGATCCCCGCCGAGACCGACGCGGCCACCGGCGGGCCGATCCATCGCCTGCTGGTGGCGTGCAAGGCCTACGACGCCGCACCGGCAGTGGCGCGCCTGGCGCCGCGCCTGGCCGAGGGCGCCGAACTGGTGCTGCTACAGAACGGCCTGGGCAGCCAGGACGAAGTCGCCGAGCAGGTGCCGCACGCCCGTTGCATCTTCGCCTCCAGCACCGAGGGCGCCTTCCGCGAGGCGGACTGGCGGGTGCGCTTCGCCGGCCACGGCTTCAACTGGCTGGGCGACCCGCTCAACCCCGGCGTACCGGAGTGGTTCGACGACCTGCAGGATGCGGGCATTGCGGCCCAGTGGACGGTCGACATCCTCCCGCGCCTGTGGCGCAAGCTGGCCCTCAACTGTGCGATCAATCCCCTCACCGTGCTCCACGACTGCCACAACGGCGGCCTGCTGGAACACCTCGGCGAGGTCGACACACTGTGCACGGAACTGAAGGCACTGCTGCGCCGCTGCGGCCAGCCCCAGGCCGCCGAAGACCTGGACGAGGAAGTGCAGCGGGTGATCCTGGCCACCGCAGCCAACTACTCTTCCATGTACCAGGACGTGCGCCATGGCCGCCGCACCGAGGTGCACTACCTGCTCGGCCACGCTTGCCGGGCGGCAACCCGCCACGGCCTGGCCGTACCGCACCTGGAACACCTGCACCGGAGTCTGGTCGATAGACTGCAGGCCCGCGGCCTGCCCAGCGACTGACGCCGCCTCTTCAACGAGTGGACATTGCCTCGCCCATGACCCTGCGCCAACGCCTGGAAAACCTCCCAGTCGGACAGAAACTGCTGGCAGCCCTGCTGGTGCTGCTGGTCACTATCCTGCTGGTGGCCAACCTGGCGTTCATCAGCGCCGCCTACTGGATCACCCAGGAAAGCATGGCGCCCCAGGCCCTGCAGACCATCGGCCGCCTGGTGTCCAACCCGCAGCTCTCGGCGCGCGCCGGCGACTCGCCAGAGGCCGCCACGGCGCTGCTCAAGGAGCTCGACAGCTACTCTCCCCTGCGCGCCGCCGCGCTCTATGCCAGCGACGGGCGCATGCTCGCGCAGTTGCAGCACGGCGAGCCCCTGGCCCTGCCCAAGCGCTATCGCAACATCGACGGCTGGCGCCTGATGGAGTTTCGCAATACCCAACTGATTCGCCTGCCCCGTGCCGGCAGCCCGCCGGCGCACCTGCTGCTGGTGGCCAGCAGCGAACTGCCGACGGCCTTCTACACCGGCACCCTGACCGCCAGCCTGGCGATCCTGGTGTTCAGCGTGCTGCTGTGGCTGCTCATCGCCCGGCAGATCAAGCGCCTGATCACCCAGCCGATCAATCAGTTGGAGGAGCTGAGCCGCCAGGTCACCCGCGAAGAGAGCTACGCCCTGCGCGCCCAGCGTGGCAATGACGACGAGATCGGTAGCCTGGCCGAGGCCTTCAACACCATGCTTTCGCGCATCGAGGCCCGCGAGCAACAGCTCAAGAATGCCCGTGACGAGTTCCAGATGGCCTACGACCAAGCCCAGGGCCTGGCCGAGGAAACCCGCCACACCAACCGCAAGCTGGAACTGGAAGTCCAGGTGCGCAGCAAGATCGAGAAGAAACTCACAGGCTTCCAGAACTACCTCAACAGCATCATCGACTCGATGCCCTCGGCCTTGATCGCCCTGGACGAACAGCTCTACGTGACCCAGTGGAACCACGAGGCCACGGTGCTTTCCGGCACTCCGCTGGACGAAGCGTTGAACCAGCCAATCTTCATCGCCTTCGAGCCGCTCAAGCCGTTCCTGCCACAGCTCAAGGAAAGCGTGGAGAAGCATCGGGTGGCGAAGATCGAGCGGGTCACCTGGCCCAAGGGCGACGATGTACGCCACTATGCCCTGACCTTCTACCCCCTGATGGGTGGTGGCGGGCGCGGCGTGGTGATCCGCATCGACGACATCACCCAGCGCCTGTCGCTGGAAGAAATGATGGTGCAGTCGGAGAAGATGCTGTCGGTCGGCGGGCTGGCCGCCGGCATGGCCCACGAGATCAACAACCCGCTGGGCGCCATCCTGCACAATGTGCAGAACATCCGCCGGCGCCTGTCACCGGATCTGGCACGCAACCAAGCGCAGGCCGAGGAGCTCGGCGTCGACCTGGACGGCGTCAACCGCTACCTGGAAAGCCGCGAGGTGCCGCAACTGCTCGACGGCATCCAGCAGGCCGGCGCACGGGCGGCGAAGATCGTCACCCACATGCTCAGCTTCAGCCGCCGCAGCAACCGCCAGTTGGTGCCCTGCGACCTGCCGGCGCTGATCGACCAGGCGGTGGAGATCGCCGGCAACGACTTCGACCTGACCATCGGCTTCGACTTCAAGGGCCAGCACATCGTCCGCCAGTTCGACCCCAACCTGGGGCCGGTGCCCTGCACGGCCAACGAACTGGAACAGGTGCTGCTGAACCTGCTGAAGAACGCCGCCCAGGCCATTCACCTGCGCCCGCAGCCCTGCGAGCCGGGACGGATCATCCTGCGCACCCGGCTCAACCCGCCCTGGGCGGAAATCCAGGTCGAGGACAACGGCATCGGCATGCCCGAGGGCGTGCGCAAGCGGACCTTCGAGCCGTTCTTCACCACCAAGGAGATCGGCCAGGGCACCGGGCTTGGCCTGTCGGTCTCGTACTTCATCATCACCAACAACCACAAGGGGCAGATGGAGGTGCACTCCGCACCTGGCCAGGGGACCTGTTTCACCCTGCGCCTGCCCCTGAGCCAGCCCGCGCCGGCGGCGCCGGCCAAGACGGAGGCATGACATGGGCTACCGCCTGTCGAAAATCTACACACGCACCGGCGACAAGGGCGAGACCGGCCTGGGCGACGGCCGCCGGGTCCCCAAGGACCATCCACGGATCGAGGCGATCGGCGAGGTCGACAGCCTCAACAGCCAGCTCGGCCTGCTGCTGGCAGGCCTGGCCGAACACGGGCTGGAGGAGCTGACCGAGGTCCTGGCGCCCTGCCAGCACCGGCTGTTCGACCTCGGCGGAGAACTGGCGATGCCGAGCTACCAGGCCCTGGACCAGGCCGAGGTGGAACGACTGGAGGCGGCCATCGACCGCTGGAACGAGGAGCTGGGGCCGTTGAAGAACTTCATCCTGCCCAGCGGCTCGGCACTGGTGGCCCAGACCCATGTCTGCCGCAGCCAGGCACGCAGCGCGGAGCGGCGCTGCCAGCAGCTCAATGCCATCGAGCCGCTGGAAGGGGTTGGCCTGGCCTACATCAACCGGTTGTCGGACTTGCTCTTCGTGGCCGCACGGATCATCGGGCGGCGGCAGGGGGTGGCCGAGGTGTTGTGGCAGGCACGTGAAAAACCGGCGATTCGTTGAAATTAGAGAAACTTCCTACGCAACGTTAGGAAGCTCAGGGGAAGATTCACCATAAGCCCATCATTAAGCTTCTTGTCCCGCGCACAAGACTTCAACTTCGAATGAAGGAGACAGCGGGACAAGGAGTCTTCCATGCCTCAGTACGGCCTGCTGTTCATTTCGCTGTCAGTAACCTGCCCTCGCCTCTTCGCTTGTCAGCGCACAATCTGGAGAGAGCCACATGCCAACTGATTCCTCGACTGTCAGCACTCTCTCTGGTCCTGCCTGCAGTGCCCGTATTCCCATACTGCCAATCCGCTACGCCGTCGTTCCGAAAGCGCGTGACGCCGCCCATTTACGCTACGCCGACTCAGGCTTTCGGCTCGAGCATGATTTCGCCCCACTGCAGCACTGTGCCTATACCCTCCGATCGCTGCGTGCCGGCTACATCTACGTTTTCATGAAAGGTCCTCTTGGCGAAAAACTCGTCATTCATGAATACGACGGTGCAGGTCTTTATCGTGAGCTCACATACAAGGGCCTTGAGGACTATCAGCGTCGTGATCGATATACCACCGGCAAATCCATAGGCTGGGTCTGGGCGGACACCTGCAAAGACACCGCCCGGGAAGTATGGATCGGTTACAGCTCGCACTTGTGGAGCAATGCGATGTCCGCGCAGGTCATGACGTCTGTCGCTTCACGCAAACGCCATATGCGTGCTCTGAATATATCGGAGCTGATTTCAGGAGAGCGTACCGCTTCCAGCCAGGCACACGTTCTGCCCATCAGGGCTCTGCAGGACTGGGTCGAGGATTTCAAGCCCAATGCACTGCGCATGGACTTGCGGTGGAGCAGCCATCCATGTCCGGAAACACTGCATGTTGCTAACTTGGCGGGTATCGTACGCCACTATCCCTACGCTCAACCCAGGGTACCCGCCGTCGTCGCGCTCAATGATGCAGAGGGCATTTCCCTGGACCTCGGACTGTCGGCCAATGCCTATCGACATGCACTGAGTGACGTATCGGCGAGGGAGCATCCCGCACGTTCCATCCATGCGCAGACTCGGGAATCGATTCCTGCCTGCTACCAACTGGATGTGGGACGAATCTGCCAACAGAGCCAGGAATTCCACCACAAGAGCCTGGTATCCATGTTGCTGGAAAGAACACTGGAGACGCTCTATCCCCCAAGTGCGCCAGACCTGATTCAGGCAACGAGAGTACAAGCCGAGCAGCATGAACGAGCCACTGGTTCGCCTCAGCCACCAGGCTTGACGCGCTACAACGTGCTGACCAACGAGCGCCATTCACCACTTGGCGCCCGTTTGGCGCAGCGCATCGACAGGGCCCGCTATGAGGCATTCATAAACGAGCGCGAAATTCAGGAATCCAAATTGCGCGATCTGCAGAGGCAGGCTCTGATCGCCAGTGCAGACCATGATACCTGGCTGGCCACTGCGGAAAACGCTCATATCGATGACCCTAAAAGCCTGGCAGCGGCCATCGCCAGTTACGACCGCGACAATGCCCTCAGCGCTCGCGGACTGGAAGTCACCCTTGCCCTGATGCTGAACAGCATGAGCCAGCCATCACCGGGTACGGAGGAGCAGGATCTACGGTTCAAGCGCCTGGAAAAATGGCTGGACCAGCACGACAGTCCTTTGTACCTGGCATTGGCCCCCTTCAATCCGCTCAACGATAAACCCGATGCAGCCGGTACGCTGATCGGCGCGAGCGACAGCACCATCGAAGTAGTGGCGGGTCGTTTTCCAGCCGTCGCCGATGTAACCGATCTTACGGCACAGGCTGTCAATACGGTTGTTTTAAAACGGTTGAAGGGCAAGACCCGGTGGAATGCAAGTAGCTCTTTCAGCCAACGCATAATCGCCGCCGCGCAAGAGGCCAACGCCGAAAAGGCACTGGGGCTTTTGAAAGCTCGCTACAGGATCACGGACCAGACTCTTCGTCAAAGCAGCCTCAGTCAGGCAGTAACGCAATACCTGGAGTCTGGTATGGCGCAGGTCGAGGAAATGAAACAGCTGCGCATCAGCGGTAGCCGAACGGTTACCCTGGAAATGACCACGACCCAGTACGTCAAACCCAAGATAGCGGCAATACTCCGATCTCTGGCGGGTGCGGGGCTGAATGCGGGCGTGCTTTGGTTCAACCTTATCAACCTGAAAGTGGCTTATGCGAATGTGCAGAAAAGCTCGGCACCGGAATATACGACTGGGTTTGCGTCTGCCATTTTAGGCGTAATTGGTGCAGCAGGTGCAACACTGGTCACCGCCCGTTCTGCGCAACTGGCCGTGATGGTGAAACTCAGCAACATGACACCGGGCACGGCATTTGGCAATGGACTTGTGAGAGTAGTGAGCAGCAATCTCTTCGCCCGAGCGGCGGGGTATCCAGCGATTCTATCTGGGCTGTGGTCTGATCTGTTAAAGGCACAAAGACAGTCGGATAATGGCGATGATATTGCCCGCCGCCTTACCAACTCAGCAGCCTTTTCAGTCGCTATTGGCTCAGTCATTTTATTGGAAGGCAGCCTTGCTATCGCCGGGCCGACTGTCGTCATTTCCTTTTCTGGATGGATTGCTTTCTCCATTGCCTTGCTGGGCGCATCAATCTTGACAATTGGACTTACGCTACATGAAAAAGCCGCTGAACGCTTGCACACCCCAATGGAACTATGGGCAGCACGCAGTATATTTGGAACACGTCTGAATGATGGAGAGGTGCGTTCAGGCTTGCCTTTGGACGGATCAAAAAAACTACCTGGCTTCACAACATTAGCCGAAGAGATAGATAGTTGGTATATGACCTACTACACTCCTCTACGGATCTCCGATTACGACGCGAAGCAATTGGGCATCGACAGGGTAGCGAGCAAAATTCACAGCACTACAAGCTGGCCCCACCCGGACTGGGGCACAATCATTCAAACCGGCCCTTCCCAAACACCCAGCGTTGGAGAGATCACTGTGTTTCTTCGTGGATTCATACTTGGACAAAGTAGATGGTCAGCGCGTTTAAGCCATCGCAACAGGTTATCCGACACCATTGAGACGCTATCTGTCGAGCCTACCTGCTACCTTACTTCAGGAGGATTGGTTCTCCACTTTAAAACAGATCTCCCCCGTGGATCGGCTATTTTTCTGGATGTCAATTATTTCCCAAACCAAGGCGTTAGCGAGAGCAGCATAGCCACAGCTCAGTTATCTGTGAGACCGCATGAATGAACATTACATGGATGTTCTCCCGTCAACAAAACTCGCCTGTCAACCCTGCAATAAGTGATCAATTAGTGAGCATGGACAGCCGGTTTCTTTGCCTGAGAAACCCATGGACGCCTGACTCCGTGTTCATGGGAAAAATGTACACCTCGACAACGGTGCTAACGATTATATTACAAGCCTTCCTGTGGGCAGACTCTCATATTTGGACCCGAGCGCACTTCAACATACTCGACGCAGCCTTAATAATCATAACCCCACTTTTTGCAACCCCTTTCTTGGTGTACCGAATATTTTTGATAAATAGGCTTTCCCACCTCTATTTCGACCGCCACACAAAAACCATCATTTACAAACGAAACAAGACGTTGCTGACCTTTGACTGGAACAAATGCGTCGGTGGATTCCTGCAGAAAACAGAATTTGCAGGTAGCTCATTCAGTATCAATTATGCCTTAGCGATCGCGGAGCGCCCCGAGCACGGCGCTATCAATCCCAATAACGCATTGTGGTTCCCGAGCAATCACCCCAGTGAGTGCAACCCACTCTATGCCCACGAAGTCTGGGCATACATCTGTCAGTTCATGGCTCATGGCCCCGACAAACTCCCCCCACCGAATGAGCCAGACTGGTGGCGCATACCGCTGAATACGATCTGCCTGACGCCCAAACAAGCCTGGCGCCACTATGCTCCTTGGCGAACAGGGGAGCCCGGTGAAATGCAAGGTAAGAAAAACTGGCTACTGCCCTTGTGGCTGGTGCTGTGGCCGTACAACCTGCTTAGCGCCCTGTGCTGGTACGTCGTATGCCGGCTATTCAAGGTCCAGAGCCCCGCCGCCCCAATATAGGAAGGCTCGCCCCCAACACCGGCCAACAGCCTGACACCCACATGCACGATGTCAGGCTGATTACCTTCAGGAGCGCTCAGGCCAGAACGCGCGAATGCCAGCAACACCTTGCGCACCAACCTCCCAGGCCCGCGCCCGCTCATCCGGCCCAACCCCACCCAGTAAAAATACCGGCTGGTTGAAGCCTGCGATCAAGCGCTGCGCCTCATCCCAGCCCAGGGGAGTTGCCTCGGGGTGGGTCTGGGTCGCTTGCACGGGCGATAAGGTGACGAAGTCCACCCCCATCTGCTCGGCCAGGGCCAGTTCCTCGGCACTGTGGCAGGACGCCGCCAACCAGCGCGCCTGGGGGAAGGGCCGGCCATTGGCCGCGTACTTGCGCAACTGGGCAGACGTCAGGTGCCAGCCGGCCGATGGAAAGTCGCCCAGCCACTCCAACGGCCCCTTGAGCATCAGTTGGGCCTTGCCTGCGCACAAGCCGACCGCATCCACCGCCACGTCGCGGTACTTGGGGTCGTACATGTCCGGCGCCCGCAACTGTATCAGCCGGATACCGCTGGCGACGGCCTTCTGGATACCGCGCAGCAGCTGCGGCACCTCCAGGCCATCCGGGGTGATCAGGTACTGGTCGGGCAGGCGTGCAGCAGCGACGATTGGCCTGTTGGCCTCGGGGAAGTCATACTGCCCAAGATCCCGTGGCGCCACCCAGGCCAGGGGCTGCCCCTCGACGCCATGGGGCTCGCCGACGAAGGTGTCGACCTCACGCACATCCAGCAGGACCTGCTTGTCCGCATAGTCATGGCTGACCTTGATCAGCGGCCGCGAGCAGCTCACCTCGATGCCCAGTTCCTCGCGCAACTCACGGGCCAGCGCAGCTTCGACGCCCTCGCCCTCCTCCACCTTGCCGCCCGGGAACTCCCACAGGCCGCCCTGGTGCTGGGTATCGGCTCGGCGGGCAATGAGGATGCGCCCGTCGGTGCCACGAATCACCGCTGCAACGACATGGATCCGCTTCACCCTTCACGCTCCGCCAGGCCAGCCTTCTGCCAGGCCTGGAAAGCCGGCCACTGGTAGAGGGTCTCGATATAGGTAGCCGCTTCTGCCGGCACTTCAACACGGTAGGTGCGCAAGCGCACGGCCACCGGTGCGAAGAATGCATCGGCCAAGGTCGGCTTGCCGAACAGGAACGGGCCGCTGTCCTTGGCTGCCAGGCGGCATTCGGACCACAGCGCGACGATGCGGTCGATGTCTACCTGCACCTCCAGCGGAACGCTTTCCAGCGCCTGGTCGCGGGACAGGTCGAACGGCATGGCGCCACGCAAGGCGACGAAGCCGCTGTGCATCTGTGCACAGGCCGAACGGGCTTGGGCCCGGGCGGCGATGTCGGCCGGCCATAGCTGGGCCTCGGGATGGCGCTCGGCCAGGTACTCGGCGATGGCCAGGGAGTCGGCGATGATGCCGTGCTCGGTCTTGAGTAGTGGCACCTTGCCCGTGGCCGAGAAGGCCAGGATGCGCTTGCGGGTGTCGGGCTGGTTGAGTTTGATCAGCGTTTCTTCATAGGGCACGCCAGCCAGCTCGAGGGCCAGGGCGCCGCGCAGCGACCAGGAAGAATACAGCTTGTCGCCGATGATCAGGTGATAGCTCATGGTTCGGCTCCATTGGGTTTGAACGTCCGGGCCGCGTCGCAGCCCATCGCAGCACAAGGCCACTCCTCCAGGCACTGGGTCACACCTGTGGGAGTGGCCTCGGTCGCGAAGGGGCCGCGCTGCGGCCCCCTTTTGCGTATCAGTCGATCAGGTCCGGTATTCGGCGTTGATCTTCACGTACTCGTGGGACAGGTCGGTGGTCCAGATGGTTTCGCTGCATTGGCCACGGCCCAGCTCGATACGAATGGTGATTTCTTCCTGGGCCATCACCTTGGCGCCCTGCTCTTCGGTATAGCCCGGGCTGCGGCCGCCCTTGCTGGCGATGCACACGTCATCGAGGTACACGTCGATCAGGCTGACGTCCAGCGCCGGCACGCCGGCACGGCCGACCGCCGCGAGGATACGGCCCCAGTTGGGATCGGAGGCGAACAGCGCGGTCTTGATCAGCGGCGAGTGGGCCACGGCATAGCCGACATCCAGGCACTCCTGGTGGGTACCGCCGCCGTTGACCTGCACGGTGACGAACTTGGTCGCGCCTTCGCCGTCTCGGACGATCGCCTGCGCCACCTCCATGCAGACTTCGAATACCGCCTTTTTCAAGGCTTCGAACAGTGCACCGCTGGCTTCGGTGACCTCTGGGAGGTCGGCCTTGCCGGTGGCGATCAGCATGCAGCAGTCGTTGGTCGAGGTGTCGCCATCGATGGTGATGCGATTGAAGGACTTGTTGGCGCCGTCGAGCAGCAGGTCCTTGAGCACCACCGGGGCGACCTTGGCGTCGGTGGCGATGTAGCCGAGCATGGTGGCCATGTTCGGGCGGATCATCCCGGCGCCCTTGCTGATGCCGGTGACGGTGACGGTGACGCCGTCGTGCTGGAACTGACGACTGGCACCCTTGGGCAGGGTGTCGGTGGTCATGATGCCGGTGGCGGCTTCAGCCCAGTTGTTCTCCGACAGGTCGTCCAGGGCGGCCTGCAGCGCGCCCTCGATCTTCTCGACCGGCAGCGGCTCGCCGATCACGCCGGTGGAGAATGGCAGCACCGAACTGGCATCGACACCGGCCAGTTCGGCCAGCTTGGCGCAGGTACGCTCGGCGGCGGCCAGGCCAGGGGCGCCAGTGCCGGCGTTGGCGTTGCCGGTGTTGGTCAGCAGGTAGCGCACGGTGCCCTGGACCCGTTGCTTGGACAGGATCACCGGTGCGGCGCAGAAGGCGTTGAGGGTGAAGACCCCGGCGACGCTGGAGCCTTCGGCACAGCGCATCACTACCACGTCCTTGCGCCCTGGGCGCTTGATGCCCGCCGAAGCGATGCCGAGTTCGAAACCGGGAACCGGGTGCAGGGTGGGCAAAGGACCAAGACCAACAGCCATGTAAGCGCTCCTAGGGAAAACAGTGGGGGTATACGACGTGGACGATCTTAATGTCGGCCAGCCATGTGAGGGAAGAGCGGAGCTGCTTTGCAGCCCTTCTCGACACAAGGCCGCTCCCACAGGCACAGCGCTCGGCTGAAAAGCAGCGCTGATGGTGTGGGAGCGGCCTTGTGTCGCGAAAGGGCCGCAAAGCGGCCCCCAGGAATCATCGTGCAGGCACCCTCGGCCCGATCATTCGATCTGCCCGTGGCAATGCTTGAACTTCTTGCCCGAACCGCACCAGCACGGCTCATTGCGGCCCAGCTTCTGTTCATTGCGCACCGGCGCTGCCGCCACGGCCACCTCGGCGCCTTCTTCCTGCAGTCGCGCCTCGCCTTCCAGGCCTGGGGCGGCGGCGTGCTGGAACTGCATGCGCCGGGCCAGCTCTTCGGCCTCGCGGCGCAGGCGGGCTTCTTCCTCGGCCGGGTCCTCGCGACGGACCTGGACGTGGGACAGGACGCGGATGGTGTCGCGCTTGATCGACTCCAGCAGTTCCTGGAACAGGGTGAAGGACTCGCGCTTGTACTCCTGCTTCGGGTTCTTCTGCGCATAGCCGCGCAGGTGGATACCGTGGCGCAGGTGGTCCATGGTCGACAGGTGGTCTTTCCACAGGTCGTCCAGTACACGCAGCAGGATCTGCTTCTCGAAGGTACGCAGGGCTTCTTCGCCCGCCTGGTCTTCCTTCTCGGTGTAGGCGGCGGTGATCTCGTTGAGCAGTTTCTCGCGCAGGGTTTCCTCGTAGAGGTGATCGTCCTCGTCGAGCCACTGCTGGATCGGCAGCTTCATGGCGAAGTCGCTGGCCAGTGCAGCTTCCAGGCCTGCCACGTCCCACTGCTCGGGCAGCGACTGCGGCGGGATGTGCTGGCTGATGGTGGCGTCGAGCACTTCCTTGCGGAACTCGCCGATGGTCTCGCCGATGTTCTCTGCGGCCAGCAGGCTGTTGCGCATGTGGTAGATCACCTTGCGCTGCTCGTTGGCCACGTCGTCGTATTCCAGCAACTGCTTGCGGATGTCGAAGTTGCGCCCCTCGACCTTGCGCTGGGCCTTTTCGATGGCGTTGGTGACCATGCGATGCTCGATGGCCTCGCCGGACTGCATGCCGAGGGCCTTCATGAAGTTCTTCACCCGGTCGGAGGCGAAGATGCGCATCAGGCTGTCTTCCAGGGACAGGTAGAAACGGCTGGAGCCCGGGTCGCCCTGGCGGCCGGAACGGCCACGCAGCTGGTTGTCGATACGCCGGGATTCATGGCGCTCGGAGGCGATCACGTGCAGGCCGCCGGCCTCGATCACCTGCTGGTGGCGCTTCTGCCAGTCGGCCTTGATCTGCGCCACCTGCTCGTCGGTCGGGTTCTCCAGGGCGGCCACCTCGGCCTCCCAGTTGCCGCCCAGCAGGATGTCGGTACCACGGCCGGCCATGTTGGTGGCGATGGTCAGCGCACCCGGGGCACCGGCCTGGGCGATGATCTCGGCTTCCTTCTCGTGGTACTTGGCGTTGAGCACCTTGTGGTCGATGCCCTCCTTCTTCAGGAGGTTGGACATGTGCTCGGAGGTCTCGATGGTCGCCGTACCGACCAGGACCGGACGGCCCTGGGCCATGCTTTCCTTGATGTCGGCGATGATGGCCGCGTACTTCTCGTCGGCGGTCAGGTACACCAGGTCGTTGAAGTCCTTGCGCGCCAACGGCTTGTTCGGCGGAATGACCATCACGTTGAGGTTGTAGATCTGGGCGAACTCGAACGCCTCGGTGTCGGCGGTACCGGTCATGCCGGAGAGCTTGGCGTAGAGGCGGAAGTAGTTCTGGAAGGTGGTCGAGGCCAGCGTCTGGCTCTCGGCCTGGATGTTCAGGTTTTCCTTGGCCTCGATGGCCTGGTGCAGGCCTTCGGACAGGCGGCGGCCCGGCATGGTACGGCCGGTGTGCTCGTCGATCAGCAGGATCTGGCCGTCCTGGACGATGTACTCGACGTTGCGGTGGAACAGCTTGTGGGCGCGCAGGCCGGCGTAGACGTGGGTCAGCAGGCTCAGGTTGTGCGCCGAGTAGAGGCTCTCGCCCTCGGCCAGCAGGCCGGACTGGGTCAGCATCTCCTCGATGTACTGGTGGCCGGCCTCGTTCAGTTCGACCTGGCGGCTCTTCTCGTCGATGGTGAAGTGGCCTTCCTGGGTGACCTGGCCCTCGACCTCCTCGATGTGCTGCTTCAGGCGCGGGATCAGGCGGTTGATCTCGATGTACAGCTTGGAGCTGTCCTCGGCCTGGCCGGAGATGATCAGCGGGGTACGGGCTTCGTCGATGAGGATGGAGTCGACTTCGTCGATCACGGCGAAATTCAGCTCGCGCTGGTACTTCTCGTCCAGGCTGAAGGCCATGTTGTCGCGCAGGTAGTCGAAACCGAATTCGTTGTTGGTGCCGTAGGTGATGTCGGCGGCGTAGGCGGCGCGCTTCTCTTCCGGTGGCTGGAAGGGCGAGACCACGCCTACGCTCAGGCCGAGGAATTCGTACAGCGGACGCATCCAGTTGGCGTCACGGCGGGCCAGGTAGTCGTTCACCGTGACCACGTGTACACCTTTGCCGGACAGGGCATTGAGGTACACGGCCAGGGTTGCGACCAAGGTCTTGCCTTCACCGGTGCGCATTTCTGCGATCATGCCCTCGTGCAGGGTCATGCCACCGATCAGCTGCACATCGAAGTGACGCATGCCCATGACGCGCTTGCCGGCTTCGCGGGCCACGGCGAAGGCTTCGGGCAGCAGTTGGTCGAGGGTCTCGCCTTTGGCCAGGCGCTCTTTGAACTCTGCGGTCTTGCCCCGCAGCTGTTCGTCAGAGAGGGCCACCATCTTCTCTTCGAAGGCATTGACGATGTTCACCGTCTTGAGCATGCGTTTGACTTCACGCTCGTTCTTGCTTCCAAAAAGTTTCTTTAACAAAGGCGCAAACATATCGGCAGGATCTTCCACACTTAGGGATGGAGGGCGGCCCCGTGAGTCGCCCGTGCAGCCCTTGGGCCGCATGCGAACGAGCATTCTACCCGGAAACGATGGTGAGGAAAGTGGTGGATTTCCACGATGCTGGCACAGCGCTTTGGCGGGGGCTTTTCTAACATAAGGGCATTTTCGCCGAGTTCAAGGCGCGGCCCGATGAAACGTATCGAGAATGACTTGCATCCTGAATCCGGGGCTGCGCTGCCTGTGCCAGCCCATCGTCGGCACGCCGGCTCCCACAGGGACCTGCAAACCACCTCATCTGCGATCGACGCCCTCCCGCGATGGGCCGACACGGGCAATACCAGATCCGGCTTCTGTTAAGATGCCGATCTTGTAACCTCCTGCGTACCCCCATGGCCTACAAACCTTCACCCGCCCAGCCACCGTCCGCGCTCCTGCGCCAGGCCAGGCCCTTGCGCCTGCTGCTCAACCAGGCCGAACGCCTGGCACACCTGCAGCGCCTGCTGGAAAGCCAGCTGCAACCGGCCGCCCGCGCCCACTGCCATGTGGCGTCCTGGCGCGACGGCACCTTGCTGCTGGTGGTCACCGACGGTCACTGGGCGACCCGCCTGCGCTACCAGCAGAAGCGTCTGCAGCGACAGTTGCAGGCGCTCGAGGCGTTCGCCAACCTGCAGCGCATCAGGTTCCAGGTACAACCTCCTGTCGGAGCCCCCCGGCACTCGGGGCAGGCTGCGGAGCTTTCGGAAAACGCTGCCGAAAGCCTGCGCGAGACCGCCGAAGGGATTACCGACCCCAAACTGCGCGCGGCCCTGGAGCGGTTGGCCAGTCACGCTCGAGATAAGCGGTGATGCCCCCTGAGGCCGTACAGCAGCCCCCAAGAATCAGGCGTAAAAAAGGCCACCCGAAGGTGGCCTCAGAACTAGAGAGTGTTCGAACTTACACGGCCGCGACAGGGCGCATGTAGGAGATCGGTGCCGTGCTGGCATCTTCGAAGGTGACCACTTCCCAGGCGTCTTTCTCGGCGATGAGCTTGCGCAACAGCTGGTTGTTCAGCGCGTGCCCGGACTTGTAGCCCTTGAACTCGCCGATCAGGCTGTTGCCCAGCAGGTAGAGGTCGCCGATGGCGTCGAGGATCTTGTGCTTGACGAATTCGTCTTCGTAACGAAGGCCGTCTTCGTTGAGCACGCCGTCCTCATCGACCACGATGGCGTTTTCCACACTGCCGCCCAGCGCAAGATTGTGCTTGCGCAGGTACTCGATGTCGCGCATGAACCCGAAGGTACGGGCGCGGCTGACTTCCTTCACGAACGAGGTGCTGGAGAAGTCGACGCTGGCGCTCTGGGTCCGGTTGCGCAGGACCGGGTGATCGAAGTCGATCTCGAAGCTCACCTTGAACCCGTCGAAAGGCAGGAAGGTGGCGCGCTTGTCGCCCTCCTCCACCGTCACTTCGCGCAGGATGCGGATGAACTTCTTGGCGGCGTCCTGTTCTTCCAGGCCGGCGGATTGAATCAGGAATACGAAGGGGCCTGCGCTGCCATCCATAATCGGCACTTCCGAGGCGGAGAGCTCGACGTAGGCGTTATCGATGCCCAGGCCCGCCATGGCGGAGAGCAGGTGCTCGACCGTATCGACCTTGACGTCACCGTTGACCAGCGTCGTCGACATGGTTGTCTCGCCGACGTTGGCCGCGCGAGCCGGGATCTCGACGACAGGGTCGAGGTCGGCACGGCGGAAGACGATGCCGGTGTCCACAGGCGCTGGCTTGAGGGTCAGGTAGACCTTCTCCCCGGAGTGCAGGCCGACACCTGTGGCACGGATGGTATTCTTCAGGGTGCGTTGTCTAATCATGGCATTGGCCGCTTCAGCGCAAATTGCGAACAGGTATCAACAAAGGCTGGGAATGATAACAGACCCGGCCTTTGCTGAACACCAATCACCCTTATACCCCTGATAAATTTCATCAATCAGCCTGACGACGCAGGAAGGCCGGGATATCCAGGTAGTCCAGATCGTCCTGTGGGTTGAGTTTAGCTGCCGCGGCGGCACCTGCATGGGCCTGGTTGCGCATCACGGTCGGACGCTCCAGGTCACGGTAGTTCACCGCTGGTTGCTCCGGACGGGCCGGCGCGGGGTTGGACGCCTCGTAGGCAGCGGCTGCGGTCTGCAGGGTGTTGTCCACCACCTTGACCGGTTTTTCGATGCGCGCGCCCAGGCCAGTGGCGACCACGGTCACGTGCAGTTCGTCGCGCATGTCCGGATCGATCACGGTGCCGACCTTGACCATGGCATGGTCGGAAGCGAAGGCCTCGATGATGCTGCCCACGTCGGAGTATTCGCCCAGGGACAGGTCGGGACCTGCGGTGATGTTCACCAGGATGCCGCGGGCGCCCTGCAGGTTGACGTCTTCCAGCAGCGGGTTGCGAATCGCCGCCTCGGTGGCTTCGCGGGCACGGTTCGGGCCGCTGGCGCAGCCGGTACCCATCATCGCCATGCCCATCTCGCCCATCACGGTGCGCACGTCGGCGAAGTCGACGTTGATCATGCCCGGACGCTTGATGATGTCGGAGATGCCACGCACGGCGCCGGCCAGTACGTCGTCGGCCTTGGCGAAGGCGGACAGCAGGCTGGCATCCTTGCCCAGGATGGTCAGCAGCTTCTCGTTGGGGATGGTGATGAGCGAGTCGACGCTCTCGGCCAGCATGCGGATGCCTTCATCGGCGATCTGCATGCGCTTGCGCCCCTCGAACGGGAACGGACGGGTCACCACCGCGACGGTGAGGATACCCATCTCCTTGGCCACTTCGGCGATGATCGGCGCAGCACCGGTACCGGTACCGCCACCCATGCCGGTGGTGATGAACACCATGTTGGTGCCCTGCAGCACCTCGGCGATGCGCTCACGGTCTTCCAGCGCGGCCTGGCGACCGACTTCCGGATTGGCGCCTGCACCCAGGCCCTTGGTCACGCCGGTACCCAGTTGCAGGATGGTGCGTGCGCCAATGTTCTTCAGCGCCTGGGCATCGGTGTTGGCGCAGATGAATTCCACGCCCTCGATGTTGCTCTTGACCATATGGTTGACGGCGTTGCCGCCGCCACCGCCGACACCGATCACTTTGATGACCGGGCTTTGCGGGACGTTGTCTACGAGCTCGAACATTTTCCCTCTCCTTACAGTTCTCTAGTTTTGCGCCTACCACTACTGCTCTGAAACTTAGAAATTGCCCTGGACCCAACGCTTGAATCGCTCAAGCACCGGAGCCTTCGGTTCCTCGCCATAGCTGTTGCTGCTGTTGCCGGTCAGGGGCAGGTCCTCGGTCTGCTTCTGCAGGCCATAGGTAAGCAGGCCCACGCCGGTGGAATAGATCGGGTTGCGCACCACGTCGCTCAGCCCCCGAACGCTGTGCGGTACGCCCAGGCGTACCGGCATGTGGAAGATTTCCTCGGCCAGTTCCACGGCGCCTTCCATCTTCGCGGTGCCGCCGGTGAGGACGATGCCGGCGGGCACCAGGTCCTCGTAGCCGCTGCGACGCAGTTCGGCCTGGATCAGGGTGAAGAGCTCGTCGTAACGGGGCTCCACCACCTCGGCCAGGGCCTGGCGCGACAGCTCGCGCGGCGGGCGATCGCCCACGCTCGGCACCTTGATGGTCTCGCCTGCGCCGGCCAGTTTGGCCAGGGCACAGGCGTAGCGGATCTTGATTTCCTCGGCGTACTGGGTCGGCGTGCGCAGGGCCATGGCGATGTCGTTGGTCACCTGGTCGCCG
This sequence comes from Pseudomonas sp. I2, assembly GCF_040984075.1. Lineage (NCBI taxonomy): Bacteria > Pseudomonadati > Pseudomonadota > Gammaproteobacteria > Pseudomonadales > Pseudomonadaceae > Pseudomonas > Pseudomonas sp. I2. The sequence continues at coordinate 24,022 of NZ_JBCGFQ010000044.1, read as the reverse complement.
GCGATCGGGATCACCGCGGTGTGGCGGATCGCGCCTTCGGTGAAGATGGCGATGTCGGTGGTGCCGCCACCGATGTCCACCAGGCACACGCCCAGTTCCTTCTCGTCGTCGGTCAGCACCGAGTAGGCCGAAGCCAGTTGCTCGAGGATGATGTCATCGATTTCCAGGCCGCAACGGCGCACGCACTTCTCGATGTTCTGCGCCGCGTTGACCGCGCAGGTGACCACGTGGACCTTGGCCTCCAGGCGCACGCCGGACATGCCCAGCGGCTCGCGCACGCCTTCCTGGTTGTCGATCACGTAGTCCTGCGGCAGGGTGTGCAGGACCCGCTGGTCGGCCGGGATCGCCACGGCCTGGGCGGCGTCGAGCACGCGCTCGAGGTCGGCGGTGCTGACCTCGCGGTCGCGGATGGCGACGATGCCGTGGGAGTTCAGGCTGCGGATGTGGTTGCCGGCCACGCCGACGAACGCCGAGTGGATGCGGCAGCCAGCCATCAGCTGCGCCTCTTCCACCGCGCGCTGGATCGACTGCACGGTCGACTCGATGTTCACCACCACGCCCTTCTTCAGGCCGCGGGACGGATGGGTGCCGATCCCCACGATCTCCAGGGTGCCGTCATCGGCCACTTCGCCCACCAGCGCCACCACCTTGGAGGTGCCGATGTCCAGCCCGACGATCATTTTGCCGCTATGCGCGTTTGCCATGGTCCTGCCTCTCTCTAATTCTTCGCAACGGCGGGTTGGGCCGTCGTCGGTGCAATCGGTTCCCGCCAGCCAACGGCCAACCCGTTGGCGTACCGCAGATCGATGCGGGCGATGTTGGTGATCTGCTCTTTGAGTGTCTTGTCGTAAATGGCAATGAAACGGCGCATCTTCTCCACCAGGTGATCACGCCCCAACAACAGCTCGATCCCCGGGCCGGCGCTGCCTGCGCCGGTGGTGAGGAACCAACTGCCCCGCTCGCGCAGCTCCAGGCGAGCGATGGAAAACCCCAGGGGGCGCAGCATCTGGCTCAATACCTGATATTGCTGCATGACTTTTTGCTGGGCACGCTGCGGCCCGAACAGCTGCGGCAGGTGCTCATAGTTGGCCAGTTCGCGCGGGGTGAAGGCCTGGCCCTGGTTGTTGAGCAGGGCTTCATCCCCCCAGCGCGCCACCGGCAACTGTTCTTCCAGGCGGATCACCACCTCGTCCGGCCAGACCCGGCGAACCTCGGCGTGGGCGATCCAGGGCATCTGCTCGAGCTCCAGGCGCATGGCCGTCAGATCCACGCTGAAGAAGCTCGCCGCCACATAGGGCGCGATCCGTTGCTGCACCGCCTGCTGGCTGATGTAGCTCAGGTCGCCCTGCACGGCGATCCGGGTGATCGGCCGGTCGGCGTACGGCATCAGGCGCAACGCGCCTTCGTAGGCGCCGAAGCCGGCGGCCACCAGCAGTACCGGCCAGAGCAGGCGCTTGAGCGCGCTGAAGTTGGCCTTGGGCAGGCGCGCCGACATTGGCTCCTTGGCCACCAGTCGGCTGGCACCGCGCGGCACCGGCTTGCTACGGCCGGTGGCGGGTTGCTGATGACGGAACATCGCGCCTTGCATGGCGGTTAACCTCGCGTCTCGACGCTGTCGGCCAGGATCGCCAGCACCAGTTGCTGGAAGTCCAGGCCGGCCGCGCGGGCAGCCATCGGCACCAGGCTATGGTCGGTCATGCCCGGTGCGGTGTTGACCTCGAGCAGCCAGAAGCGACCCTGCTCGTCCTGCATCACGTCCAGCCGGCCCCAGCCTTCGATGCCGATGGCATCGCAGGCGCGCGCGGTCAGTTCGATCAGTTCCTGTTCCTTGGCGCTGTCCAGGCCGCACGGGATGCGGTACTGGGTATCGTTGGCCAGGTACTTGGCGTCGTAGTCGTAGAACACGTGCGGCGTACCCAGGGCGATCGGCGGCAATACCTGGCCACGCAGCACGGCGACGGTGAATTCCGGGCCGTGGATCCATTGCTCGACCAGGACCTGGGAATCGTATTGGGCGGCATCCCTCCAGGCAGCGACCAGCTCTTCCACGCTGTTCACCTTGGCCATGCCGATACTGGAACCTTCATGGGCGGGTTTGACGATCAACGGGAAGCCCAGTTCCGTGCCCGCGGCGACACAGTCGTTTTCATTGGCCAGCACGGCGTGGCGTGGCGTCGGGATGCCCAGGCTTTGCCACACCTGCTTGGTGCGCAGCTTGTCCATGGCCAGGGCCGAGGCCAGGATGCCGCTGCCGGTGTAGGGGATGTCCAGGCACTCAAGCAGGCCCTGCATGCTGCCGTCTTCGCCACCACGGCCGTGGAGGATGATGAAGGCGCGGTCGATCTTCTCGCTCTGCAGGCGCGCGAGCAGGTCGTCGCCCACATCGATGCCGACCACGTCGACACCGGCACTGGTCAGCGCCTGCAGCACCGCGGTGCCGGACTTGAGGGAAACCTCACGCTCGGCGCTCTTGCCGCCGTAGAGCACGGCGACGCGACCGAAGGCCTTCACGTCCATGGTCGAATGCAGCTTGTCGTAGGCACGGGTCATTTCGACTTCTCCTGGCGGGTGACGGTGCCGGCGAACAGCGGGCTTTTCATCAATTGCGGGGCCAGGCCACCGATGTCACCGGCACCCTGGCAGAGCAGGATGTCGCCGGCGCGCAGCAACGGCTTGACCAGCGGCGCCAGGTCGACGCCGCGTTCGATGTAGATCGGGTCCAGTTGGCCGCGCTGGCGGATGCTGTGGCACAGCTGGCGGCTGTCGGCCCCGGGGATCGGCTCCTCGCCGGCCGGGTACACCTCCATCAGCAGCAGCACGTTGGCGTCGGCCAGCACCTGCACGAAATCGTCGTACAGGTCGCGGGTACGGCTGTAGCGGTGCGGCTGGTAGACCATCACCAGGCGCCGGCTCGGCCAGCCGCCGCGCACGGCCTTGATCACCGCGGCCACTTCGGTCGGGTGGTGGCCGTAGTCGTCCACCAGCATCACGCTGCCGTCCTCGACCGGCAGCTCGCCGTATACCTGGAAGCGTCGACCCACGCCCTGGAAGCCCGACAGGCCCTGGACGATGGCCTCGTCGCTGATGCCCTCGTCGGTGGCGATGGCGATGGTGGCCAGGGCGTTGAGCACATTGTGGTTGCCCGGCATGTTGACCGAGACATCCAGCGGCTCGCGATCACGGCGCAGCACGGTGAAGTGGGTCTGCATGCCCTGCTGGCGCACGTTGATGGCGCGCACGTCGGCCTCGTCGCTGAAACCGTAGGTGACGGTCGGGCGCTTGACCTGCGGCAGGATCTCGCGCACCACCGGGTCGTCCAGGCACATCACCGCCAGGCCGTAGAACGGCAGGTTGTGCAGGAACTCGACGAAGGTCTTCTTCAGCTTGTTGAAGTCGCCTTCGTAGGTGGCCATGTGGTCGGCGTCGATGTTGGTGACCACGGCGACCATCGGCTGCAGGTGCAGGAAGCTGGCATCGCTCTCGTCGGCTTCGGCGATCAGGTAGCGGCTGGTGCCGAGCTGAGCGTTGGTGCCAGCCGCGGTCAGGCGTCCGCCGATGACGAAGGTCGGGTCCAGGCCACCGGCGGCGAACACCGAGGCCAGCAGGCTGGTGGTGGTGGTCTTGCCGTGGGTACCGGCCACGGCGACACCGTGACGGTAGCGCATCAGCTCGGCGAGCATCTCGGCACGCGGCACCACGGGGATGCGCCGCTCCAGGGCGGTGGCGACTTCCGGGTTGGCCGGGTTGATGGCACTGGAGACCACCAGCACATCGGCGTTGGCGGCGTTCTCGGCGCGATGGCCGACGAAGATCTCGGCGCCGAACGACTCCAGCCGCTCGGTGACCGGCGAGGCCTTGAGGTCAGAGCCGGACACCTGGTAACCCAGGTTCAGCAGCACCTCGGCGATGCCGCACATGCCCACGCCGCCGATACCGACGAAGTGGATGCGGCGGATACGGCCCATCTTCGGCTGAGGCATGGCTTTCTGGCTTTCAACCATGGGCCACCTCCAGGCAGATATCGACCACGGTGCTGGTTGCGGCAGGTTTGGCCAGCCGCCGTGCGGTGCTGGCCATGGTGTTGAGTTTCTCGGGTTGCATCAGCACCTCGTTCAGGCGTTCAGCGAGCTGCGCTGCGCCAGTTGTCGCTTGTGGCATCAGGAAGGCGGCACCTTCGCGAGCCAGGTATTGGGCGTTGTGGGTCTGGTGGTCGTCGATGGCGTGGGGCAAGGGCACCAGCATCGAGGGCAGGCCTGCCGCCGCGAGTTCGCTGACGGTCAGGGCGCCGGCCCGGCACACCACCATGTCGGCCCAGCCATAGGCCTGGGCCATGTCCTTGATGAAGGGCTCTACCTGAGCCTCGACGCCCGCTTCGCGATAACGCTCGGCGGTGATCGACGCATGCTGCTTGCCGGCCTGGTGGAACACCTCCGGGCGCAGGTCCGCTGACACTTCCGACAGGGCCTTAGGCAGCAATTTATTCAATGGTTCCGCACCCAGGCTGCCGCCGAGCACCAATAGCCGCGCACGCCGCTCGGCCAGGGGCGCGCGCGACGCCTCCAGGAACAGCTCAGGGCGCACCGGATTGCCGGTGGTACGGCGCTTGGCGCTGGCCGCGAAGGTGTCAGGGAAAGCTTCGCAGACGCGCGCCGAGAGGGGCACCAGCAGCCGATTGGCGGTACCGGCACGGGCATTCTGCTCGTGGATCACCAGCGGCACGCCGCACAGCCGCGCGGCCACGCCACCTGGGCCGGTCACGTAGCCGCCGAAGCCCAGCACGCAGGCCGGCTTCAGTTGGCCAATGATGCGCCGCGCCTGCAGCACCGCCTTGACCAGGGTGAATGGTGCCTTGAGCAGCGACAGCTTGCTCTTGCCACGCAGCCCGCTGACCTGGATCAGGTGCAAGGGCAAGCCGGCCTGGGGCACCAGTTCGTTCTCGATGCCGCGCGGGGTGCCCAACCAGTGCACGTTGTAGCCACGGGCCTGGAATTCGCGGGCGCAGGCCAGGGCCGGGAACACGTGGCCCCCGGTGCCGCCCGCCATGATCAGGACGTTCTTGCCGTCAGCGGCCATGGTAGGTCTCCTCGGCAAAATCGCTTTCCTTGAATTCGTGCTCCTCGCTGCCCAGGTGCGTGCGGCTCTCCCATTCGATACGCAGCAACAGCCCCACGCAGGCACAGCAGATGACCAACGAGCTGCCGCCATAGCTGAGGAACGGCAGGGTCAGGCCCTTGGTCGGCAGCAGGCCGACATTCACCCCGATGTTGATGAGGAACTGGCCTATCCACAGGAAGGCCAGGCCGAAGGCCATGTAGGCGGCGAAGAATTGCTTGGCCTTCTCGGCCCACAGGCCGATGTACAGGGCGCGCACGGTGACGAAGACGAACAGCGCCACGGTGCACAGCGAGCCGAGCACACCCAGCTCCTCGGCCAGGACCGAGAACACGAAGTCGGTGTGCGCCTCGGGCAGGTAGAACTGCTTCTGCACGCTGTTGCCCAGGCCCACGCCCAGCCACTCGCCACGACCGAAGGCGATCAGCGCCTGGGTCAGCTGGTAGCCGGAACCGAACTGGTCGGCCCAGGGGTCGGTGAAGGTGATCAGGCGCGCCATCCGGTAGGGCTGCGCCTGTACCAGGATGAACACCGCCACCACCGCCAGCGCCACCATCAGGCTGAAGCGGAACAACCCCACCCCACCAAGGAACAGCATGGCCGCCGCGGCGCCCATCATCACCACGGTGGCGCCGAAGTCCGGCTCCATCAGCAGCAGGCCGGCCATCGGCAGCAGCACGATGAACGGCTTGAAGAAGCCCATCCAGCTTTCGCGCACCTCTTGCTGGCGGCGCACCAGGTAGCCGGCCAGGTAGATGACCACGAAGACCTTGGCGATCTCCGAGGGCTGGACGTTGAAGAAGCTGAAGCCGATCCAACGCATGGAGCCGTTCACTTCGCGACCGATGCCGGGCACCAGCACCAGCACCAGCAAGCCGAAGGCGCCCAGCAGCATCATGAAGCCCATGCGCTGCCAAGTGGCGATCGGCACCATCATGGTCGCCCCGCAAGCGATCAGGCCCAGGGCCACGTACACCAGGTGGCGGAACATGTGGTACAGCGGGTTGCCCGACTGCACCGCGGCGACTTCCGAGGAGGCCGAGGTGATCATCACCAGGCCCAAGCCGAGCAGCGCCAGGCAGCCGGCGAGGAACGGGAAGTCCAGGTCGATGCCTCGGCCGCTGATCAGCGGCGACGGATAGGGCTTGATGATGCCGAAGATCATGCCAGCCCTCCTGCCGCCTGGGCGAACAGACGCCCGCGTTCTTCGAAGTTGCGGAACATGTCGAGGCTGGCGCAGGCCGGCGACAACAGCACGGCATCGCCGGGCTGGGCCAGTTCGGCGCAGCGCTGCACGGCCTCGTCCAGGGTCTTGACCCTGACCTGCCGCACACCCTCGCCGAGCGACTCGGCCAGGCGCTCGGCATCGCGGCCGAGCAGGACCACGGCGCGGCAGTAGCGCGCCACCGGCTCGCGCAAAGCGGAGAAATCGGCCCCCTTGCCGTCACCGCCGGCAATCAGCACCAGCTTGCCGTCGATATCCGCGCCCAGGCCCTCGATGGCGGCCAGGGCGGCACCGACGTTGGTGGCCTTGGAATCGTCGTACCAGTTCACCCCGTTGCGCTCGCGCACCCATTGGCAACGGTGGGCGAGCCCGGCGAATTCGCGCAGGGCCTCGAGCATCGGTGCGAACGGCAGGCCCACCGCATGGCCCAGGGCCAGCGCGGCCAGGGCATTGCTCTGGTTGTGGGCACCCCGGATCTTCAGCTCGCGCACCGGCATCAGGGCCTGGAACTCGAAGGCCAGGTGTTTTTCACCGTCCACTTCGCGCAGGCCGAAGGCCTTGAAGTCCGGCACGTTGAGGCCGAAGGTCCAGCAGGGCCGGCCTTCGACCGGCAGCGGCCGGCTCAGGGCGTCCTGGCGGTTCACCACCACCTGGCGGGCGCCGCGAAAGATCCGGTGCTTGGCCAGGTGGTAGGCCGGCAGGCCGCTGTAGCGGTCCATGTGGTCTTCGCTGATGTTGAGCACGGTGGCCACTTCGGCATTGAGCTGCTCGGTGGTCTCCAGCTGGAAGCTGGACAACTCCAGGACGTACAGCTCCACGGCGTCGTCGAGCAGATCGAGCGCCGGCGTGCCGAGGTTGCCGCCCACTGCCACACGTTTGCCAGCCTTGGCGGCCATCTCGCCGACCAGGGTGGTCACGGTGCTCTTGGCGTTGGAGCCGCTGATGGCCACGATCGGCGCCTTGGCATACCGGGCGAACAGTTCGATGTCGCCGGACAGGCGCACGCCACGCGCCGCGGCCTGCTGCAGCGCCGGTGTGGCCAGGGCCAGGCCGGGGCTGACGTACAACTCGTTGGCGCGGCACAGGAAGTCCACGTCCAGTTCGCCACAGCGCACTTCCACCTGCGGGTACTCGCGGCGCAGGGTATCCAGTTCCGGCGGCTGCTCGCGGGTGTCGGCGACCGCAAAGGCGATGCCCCGGTTCGCCAGAAAGCGAACCAGGGACATGCCGCTCTTGCCGAGGCCGACAACGATGCGGAATTGGTCGGAAGCGATCAGTGACACGCTCATCTACCTCAGTTTCAGGGTGGCAAGGCCGATCAGCACCAGAATCACGGTGATGATCCAGAAACGGACGATCACCCGTGGCTCGGGCCAACCCTTGAGTTCAAAGTGGTGGTGGATCGGTGCCATGCGGAACACGCGCTTGCCGGTCAACTTGAACGAAGCGACCTGGATCACCACCGACAGGGTTTCCATGACGAACACCCCGCCCATGATGAACAGGACGATCTCCTGGCGGACGATCACCGCGATGGTGCCCAGCGCAGCGCCCAGCGCCAGGGCGCCGACGTCGCCCATGAACACCTGGGCCGGGTAGGTGTTGAACCACAAGAAGCCCAGGCCCGCGCCGATCAGCGCGCCGCAGAACACGATCAGCTCGCCCGAGCCCGGCACGTACGGGATCAGCAGGTATTCGGCGAATTTCACGTTGCCCGACAGGTAGCAGAAGATGCCCAGGGCGCCGCCGACCATCACTGTCGGCATGATCGCCAGGCCATCGAGGCCATCGGTGAGGTTGACCGCGTTGCTCGAGCCGACGATGACGAAATAGGTCAGCACGACGAAGCCGATGCCCAGGGGGATGGTGACATCCTTGAGGAACGGCACGATCAGGGTGGTCTCGACGCTGGTCGGGGCGGTCATGTAGAGGAACACCGCGGCGCCCAGGCCGAACACCGACTGCCAGAAATACTTCCAGCGGCTCGGCAGGCCACGGGAGTTCTTCTCGATCACCTTGCGGTAGTCGTCGACCCAGCCGATGGCGCCGAACAGCATGGTCACCACCAGCACGACCCAGACATAACGGTTGGACAGGTCGGCCCACAGCAGGGTGCTGATGCCGATGGCCGACAGGATCAGGGCGCCGCCCATGGTGGGGGTGCCCGACTTGGACAGGTGCGATTGCGGGCCGTCGTTACGCACGGCCTGGCCAATCTGGCGGATCTGCAGGGTACGGATCATCCACGGCCCCAGCCACAGCGCCAGGGACAACGCGGTCAGTACGCCCAGGATCCCGCGCAGGGACAGGTACTGGAAGACCGCGAAGCCCTTGTGGAACTGTTGCAGATACTCGGCCAACAGCAGCAGCATTAATGTTTCTCCCCGCTGGCACCGCACAAGGCCGCCACGACGTTTTCCATCGCAGCGCTGCGCGAGCCCTTGATCAAGATAGTGGTGTTGCTGGCATGCTCGCCGCGAACAGCGTCGATCAGCTCAGCCTGAGTAGCGAAATGACGGCCATTGGCGCCGAACGCCTTGACCGCATGGGCCATGTTGGTACCCACCGCGTACAGGGCGTCGACCTTGCCGCGCGCGTAGTCGCCCACCTGGCGGTGGCCTTCCTGCGCCCATTGCCCCAGTTCGCCGATATCCCCGAGCACCAGGACGGTCCGCCCGGAAAAGCCGGCGAGTATATCAATGGCGGCGCACATCGAGGTGGGATTTGCGTTGTAGCTGTCGTCGATCACCCTGACGCCGTTGGGCGCGATTTGCGCCACGCTACGCCCCTTGACCGGCTGGACCGCGCCCAGCCCGGCCGCGATACCGGCAAGGCTCACACCCAGGGCATGGGCGGCAGCGGCGCCAGCCAGGGCATTGCTGACGTTGTGGGTGCCCAGCAGGTTCAGTTGCACCGCGACCGAGCCTTGCGGCCCGTGCAGGGTGAAGGATGGGCAACCACGGGCATCGCGACCGATGTCGCTGGCGTGGAAGTCGGCCTGCGGATTGGCCAGGGCGAAACTCAGGACCCGATGGGCACCCGCACGCACGTGCCAAGTGCCAAAGGCCTTGTCGTCCAGGTTGAGGATGGCCGTGCCGCCCTCGCCCAGGCCTTCGAGGATCTCGCCCTTGGCCTCGACGATTTTTTCCGGGCCGCCGAACTCGCCGACGTGGGCGGTCCCGGCGTTGTTGATGATGACCACTTCAGGGCGGGTCAAGCCGACGGTGTAGCGGATCTCGCCGATGCGCGAGGCGCCCAGCTCGATCACCGCGGCACTGTGCTCGGGGGCGATTTCCAGCAGGGTCAGCGGTGCGCCGAGGTCGTTGTTGAGGTTGCCACGGGTGGCCAGCACCGGGCCTCGGGTGCGCAAAATGCAGGCGAGCATCTCTTTGACGGTGGTCTTGCCGCTGGAGCCGGTGATGGCAACGACCGGCTTGTCGAACGCGGCGCGATTCAAGGCACCGAGCTGGCCCAGGGCCAGGCGGCTATCGGCGACCAGCAGTTGCGGCAGCTCGACATCGGCGATCTCACGCTCCACCAGGGCGGCCACGGCGCCCTTGGCCTTGACGTCGGCCAGGTAGTCATGGCCGTCGAAACGCGGGCCGGCCAGGGCGACGAACAACTGCCCGGCAGCCACCGTGCGGCTGTCGATGCTGACGCCGTCGAAGCGGGCATCGTCGCCAACCACCCGTGCGGCGAGCGGTGCGCTCAATTGGCTGAGTGTCATGGGCTTAAGCATGCGGAGCCTCCCAGGCTGCAAGTGCCTTCTCGGCTTCGACCAAGTCGGAGAAGTCAAGGCGCTGGCCGTTGATCTCCTGGTAATCCTCGTGCCCCTTGCCGGCCAGGACGATCACGTCGTCGGCGGCAGCGGTGGCGATCAGGTGCGCGATGGCCTCGCCACGGCCGGCGACGAACTCGACATCGACAGGCTTGGCGAAACCGGGGCGAATATCGTCGAAAATACGCTGCGGATCTTCGCTACGCGGATTGTCGTCGGTGACCAGCACGCGGTCGGCCAGGCGCTCGGCCACCTGGGCCATCAGCGGGCGCTTGCCACGGTCACGGTCGCCGCCGCAACCGAACAGGCACAGCAGGCGGCCATGGGCATGCGGGCGCAAGGCTTCGAGGACCTTCTCCAGGGCATCGGGCGTGTGTGCGTAGTCGACCACCACCAGCGGCTTGTCGCCGCCGCCCAGGCGCTGCATGCGACCGACCGGCCCCTGCAGTCGCGGGGTGACCTTGAGAATCTCGTCCAGCGGATAGTCCAGGGCCAGCAGGGTCGCCACGGCGGCGAGCATATTGCTCAGGTTGAAGCGCCCGAGCAGGCAGCTGCGCAGGGCATGCTCGCCTTGCGGGGTGACGATCACGGCACGCACGCCGTCGTCGTCGAAACTCGCCTGTTTGCAGAACAGCGTCGCCGCCGGGTCCTGCAAGCTGTAGCTGATCAGCCGCGACTCGGCGTGGACCATGGCCAGGCGACGACCGAAGTCATCGTCCAGGTTGACCACCCGGCACTGCAGGTTCGGCCAGGCGAACAGCCGGGCCTTGGCGGCCTCGTAGGCCTCCATGCTGCCGTGGTAGTCCAGGTGGTCGCGGGACAGGTTGGTCATCACGGCGATATCGAAGGCCAGGGCGGCCACCCGGCCCTGCTCCAGGGCATGGGACGACACCTCCATGGCCACGGCCTTGGCGCCGCCCTTCTTCAGGTCGTTCAGGGTCGCCTGCACGGCGATCGGGTCGGGCGTGGTCAGGCGGCCGCTGCGCAGCTCGCCATAAAAGCCGGTGCCGAGCGTACCGATCAGCCCACAGCGCCGGCCCAGCGCATCGAGCGCCTGGGCCACCAGCTGGGTGACACTGGTCTTGCCGTTGGTGCCGGTGACGCCGACCAGGTCGAGCTGGCGGCTCGGTTCGCCATAGAAGCGCCCGGCGATCTGCGACAGCTGGCCGATCAGGCCCTTGACCGGAATCAGCGGCACGTCGGTGATCGGCAGGACGCTTGCGCCCTGCTCTTCATAGGCCACCGCGGCGGCGCCACGGGCCAGCGCGTCGGCGATGTGCGCACGGCCGTCGACCTTGGCGCCGGGGACAGCCAGGAACAGGTCGCCCGGCCGCACCTGGCGGCTGTCGAGGGTCAGCTCGCGGATCAGCGGATCGCGGCTGGCATGGGCGAAAAGCTTGCTCAATGGCATCGTCATCAACCACGCCCTCCCTTGGCGGGTACTGCACTGGCCTGCTGCGTATCTGGCGGCGGCAGGTTGTCCGGCGGCACGTTCATCAGGCGCAGGGTGCCCGACATCACCTTGCTGAACACCGGCGCCGAGACCAGGCCGCCGAAGTAACCACCCTTGCTCGGCTCGTCGATGACCACGACGATGGCGTAGCGCGGGTCGCTCATCGGACCGAAGCCGGCGAACAGCGAACGGTAGGCGTTTTCCGTGTAGCCCTTGGCACCGACGGTGGCCTTGCGCGCCGTACCGGACTTGCCACCGACGTGGTAGAACGGCACCTGGGCGCGGAACACCCCACGCGGGGCCTCGATGACCTGCTGCAGCATGCCCTGGATGGTCTCGGCGGTTTCTTTCGGGATCGCCTGGACGGCTTCCGGGGCCTTGTCGACCTTGAGGATCGACAGCGGCACCATCTTGCCGTCGTTGGCCAGGGCGGCGTAGGCATGCACCAGTTGCAAGGCAGTCACCGAGACGCCATAGCCGTAGGACAGCGTGGCAGTCTCGGCCTTGCGCCATTCGCGATGGTTGGGCAGGTTGCCGACTCGCTCGCCAGGGAAGCCCAGGCCGGTGTACTGGCCCAGGCCCAGTTGCGACATGACCCGGTAGATGGCGTCGCCACCGATGTCGAAGGCGATCTTGCTCATGCCCACGTTACTGGAGTTGATCAGGATGCCGGTCAGGTCGAGGATCGGGCCCTCGCTACGGGACACGTCCTTGATGGTGTAGCGGCCGATCTGCAGGCTGCCGGGGTAGACCTCGACCTTGTCGGTCGGCTTCCAGCGGCCACTCTGCAACGCCGCGCTCATGGAGATCGGCTTGACCGTCGAGCCAGGCTCGAACACATCGATGATCGCCCGGTTGCGCATCGCGGCGGGGAACATGCTGCGGCGGTTGTTCGGGTTGTAGGTCGGCTGGTTGACCATGGCCAGGACCTCGCCGGTCTTGACGTCCATGATCACCAGGCTGCCGGCCTTGGCGTCCTGTTCGGCGATGGCGTTGCGCAGCTCGCGGGTGGCCAGGTACTGCAGGCGCAGGTCTATCGACAACGCCAAGGTCTTCCCGGCCTTGGCGTTCTTGGTCACCTGGATGTCCTTGATCAGCCGGCCACGCCGGTCCTTGATCACCTGCCGCTTGCCGGGCACGCCGGCGAGCCATTCGTCGTAGGCCAGCTCCACGCCTTCGCGCCCGTGATCGTCCAGGTCGGTGAAGCCGACCATGTGCGCGGTGACGTCCCCCGCCGGGTAGAAGCGGCGGAACTCCTCCATGCCGTAGACACCGGGGATCTTCAGGTCGAGCACTTGCTGGCCCTGCTCCGGGGTCAGGCCGCGGACCAGGTAGATGAACTCCTTGTTGGCCTGCTGGGTCAGGCGCTCGCTCAACTGCTGGGCGTTCTGCCCCAAGGCGGCGGCCAGTTGCCCCCAGCGCTCCTTGGAGGCCTGCATTTCCTTGGGGTTGGCCCACAGGGTGGTGACCGGCGTACTGACGGCCAGGGGCTCGCCATTGCGGTCGGTGATCAGGCCACGGTGCGCAGGGATCGGGATATGCCGCAGGCTGCGGGCGTCGCCCTGCCCCTTGAGGAAGTCACGGTCGATGACCTGCAGGTCGATGATGCGCCAGCAGATGGCGCCGACCATCAGCGCCAGCAATGCGATCACCACCCGGAAGCGCCAGGGGTAGAGTGCGCCTTCGAGCTTCATCATGGTGCCACCATCCGCACTTCGTCAGCGGCCGGCACACGCATGCGCAGTTGCTCGGTAGCCAGGTTCTCGATACGGCTATGGGCGGTCCAGGTGCTCTGTTCGAGGATCAACCGCCCCCATTCGGCCTGGACCTTGTCGCGCTCGTTCAGCTCACCGTAGAGGGTGTTGAGCAGTTGGCGGTTCCAGTGGGCGCTGTAGGACACCGCGATGGCCGAAACCAGGACACCGGCGAACAGCAGAAGCATCAGGAAGCTTCCGCCTGGCAAAGGTTTGGCGAACAGCCGGCTCACCGTAACTTCTCCGCCACCCGCATCACGGCACTGCGCGCGCGCGGGTTGGCCTTGAGTTCGGCATCGGAGGCGAACTGCGCCTTGCCGACCAGACGGATCTTCGGCTCGAAGGCCTTGTGCTGCACCGGCAGGTTGCGCGGCAGGCTGTCTGCCTCGCCCTTGGCCAGCTTGCGCATGAACAGCTTGACGATGCGGTCTTCCAGGGAGTGGAAGCTGATCACCACCAGGCGGCCACCGACTTCCAGCGCATCGAGCGCCGCCTCAAGGCCAGTCTCCAGGTCGCCCAGCTCGTTGTTGATGTGAATGCGCAGGCCCTGGAAGGCACGGGTTGCCGGGTTCTTGCCCTTTTCCCAGGCAGGGTTGGCCGCCTTGAGCACCTCGGCCAGGTCGCCGGTGCGGGTAAAGGGCTGTTGCTCCCGGCGCTGTACCACGGCACGGGCCATGCGTTTGGCGAAGCGCTCTTCGCCATATTCCTTGAAGACCCGGGCGATCTCCTCCTCGGGCGCGCTGGCGATGAACTCGGCAGCACTGAAACCCTTGCCCGGGTTCATGCGCATGTCCAGCGGGCCATCATTGAGGAAGCTGAAGCCGCGCTCGGGATCGTCCAGTTGCGGCGACGACACGCCCAGGTCGAGCAGCACGCCACTGACCTTGCCGTGCAGGCCGCGCGCAGACACTTCGTCGCCCATCTCGGCAAAGCTGCGCTGCACAATGACAAAGCGGCCGTCTTCGGCCGCCAGCGCTTGCCCCGTGGCAATCGCCTGTGGGTCCTTGTCGAAGCCCAGCAACCGCCCTTGCGGCCCGAGCTTGCTGAGAATCAGGCGGCTGTGCCCACCTCGCCCGAAGGTGCCATCCAGATAGCAACCATCGGCGCGCAGGGCCAGTGCCTCGACAGCCTCGTCGAGCAGCACGGTGATGTGGTTGAAGCCGCTATCTATAGTCACAGGATCAGGTCACGCAAATCGTCGGGCATGGCGCCCGGTTGTTGAATAGCTGCAAGATCAGCTGCCGAAACCGCGTTCCAGGCATCCTCATCCCACAGCTGGAATTTGTTCAGCTGCCCCACCAGCATCGCCTTCTTGTCGAGCTTGGCGTATTCGCGCAGGCGTGGCGGAACCAGGAAACGCCCACTGCCATCGAGCTCCAGGTCTACCGCATTACCGATCAGCAGACGCTGGAGGCGGCGGTTTTCCTCACGCAACGACGGCAAGGCGCGCAACTTGGCTTCTATCTGTTCCCACTCATCGAGGGGGTAGACACACAAGCAGGGATCGACAGCGTCGATGGTCACGATCAGCTGACCACCACAACGCGAATCGAGCTCGTCACGGTACCGACTCGGCATGGCGAGTCGGCCCTTTGCATCGAGGCTGACGGCGTTGGCTCCGCGGAACACGGCTGCGATTCCCCACAATGTTAGCTTTTTTGTGTCAGAAAACCCACTTCATCCCACTTTCTGCCACTTGCGCACACTATAGGAATCCGTCCGCTGCACCGTCAAGGCACGTTCATAAGGAAATCCCTTACAGGACGGCGATTTAGCTCAACATAGGAAGGAGGAAGGACTACAGGGAGAAAATTCTGGAGGGAAAAATCAAGCGCACTCAGTTGGATAGCCCACCAAGTTAAAGTGATTTATTAAGAGTAAGATTTTTTTGGTATTACCAGGACACATCTGCTATCGATTCAAGCAGGAGAAGGAGGTGGAGAGTCGATCTATAAGCCGGGTTCTGTCGAGGACAGTCATTCCTCTACGACGGCCATCACTGGACGCCTTTAGCAACCTACCCGGTTCCGACGCGGGCCACGCCGTATGGAACCCTATTTGGTCTTGCTCCGAGTGGGGTTTACCTAGCCACGAACTGTTGCCAGCCGTGCGGTGCGCTCTTACCGCACCTTTTCACCCTTACCGGCACCGAAGTGCTTAGGCGGTTGTTTTCTGTGGCACTTTCCGTAGGCTCGCGCCTCCCAGGCATTACCTGGCACTCTGCCCTATGGAGCCCGGACTTTCCTCCCCCTTCTTTTGCGGAACAAAAGAAGGCAGCGACTGTCCAATCGACTCTCCGCCGACAAGGTTAACGGCACGCGTGCCCAAGAACAAGTGATACGGTAAACAATACCAAAAAGCCACTATTTGGCTTTCTGTTTATCCAGGGCCATTTGATACAGCAGGTTCTTGCGCACACCCGTGATTTCCGCCGCCAGGGCAGCCGCCCGCTTCAGCGGCAATTCCGCCAGCAACAGATCCAGCACGCGCTGTGCCTGGGCGCTGATCGCCTGGTCGTCCTCGGGCGCACTCCACCCCCCCACCAGCACCACGCACTCGCCCCGCTGCTGATTGCCGTCGCCCGCGACGAAGGCACGCAGTTCGCCCAACGGCAGGCCCTTGAGGGTCTCGAAGGTCTTGGTCAGTTCACGCCCCAGCACCGCCGGACGCTCCGCGCCGAAGACCGCCTCCATGTCCTCCAGGCACTCGAGGATACGATGCGGCGCCTCATAGAAGATCAGCGTACGCGGTTCTTCCTTTACCTGCTCCAGACGCGCACGACGCCCGGCGGCCTTGGCCGGGAGAAAACCTTCGAAGATGAAGCGGTCCGACGGCAGGCCCGCCGCCGACAATGCTGTGATCAGCGCGCAGGCGCCGGGCACCGGGACCACCCTCACCCCCGCCGCACGCGCCTGGCGCACCAGGTGGTAGCCCGGATCAGAGATCAACGGCGTGCCGGCGTCGGACACCAGCGCCACATCGTCCCCGGCCAGAAGACGGGTGATGAAACGCCCGCCTTCGTCGCGCTCGTTGTGCTCATGACAGGCCGCCAGCGGCGTGTCGATGCCGAAGTGCTGCAGCAGGCGTACCGAGTGACGGGTATCCTCGGCGGCGATCAGGGCCACGTCCGCCAGCACCTTCAGCGCCCTGGCGCTCATGTCGTCGAGGTTGCCGATCGGCGTCGCGACGACATAGAGCGTACCCACCGTGGATTTCGAAGTCCCTGCACCATCACTCACTGCGCACACCTGCCTTTCGGATCAAAGGCGCCATTGTAGCCCGAGTGCCAGGGCGCTGTACGGCCAATTCAGCGCCCGTCCCCATGCCCCGACCACGCGGACCTTGCGCAACATGGCGCAAGGAACTTCGCGGCCATCCCCTGCCAGGCGACCTATAGTGAAGGATCGACGTCAGCAAGATCGCGCCCTGGCCGACGCTTGGGTACAATTGCCGGCCAACTTGATCGAGTAACAGGACCTTTACATGATCGCTTGCCTGCGGCTGCTCACAGCCCTCTGCCTCGCTGCCCTGCTGGCAGCCTGCGCCAGCTCGCCCTCATCCAGCCTGGGCGAACTGCCACGCACCCCGGATGCCAGCATCGAGCAGTTGCTCGACAAGGCCGCCACCAGCAAGTCCGCGGAAGATGCCGCCCTACTGCGCCTGAGCGCCGCCGACATGGCCTACCGGCAGAAGGACTACCCGCGCGCCGCACGCATCCTCGAACAGGTTCCCCTGGATGGGCTCAAGCCTGCCCAGCAGGTGTTCGCCAGCACCCTGGCCGCCGAGCTGGCCATGAGCCGCAACCAGCCCAAGGCAGCACTGGACGCCCTCTCCCACCCGAGCCTGCAGCGCCTGGGCGAACTGCCGCAAGCGCAACAGGCACGCACCTACAGCGTCCACGCCGCCGCCCTGGAAGCCGACGGCCAGGCCCTGGCCGCCGCACAGCAGCGTGTCCTGCTCGCCCCACTGCTCGAAGGCCAGGCAGCCGAAGCCAACCATGACGCCATCTGGGCCCTGGTCGCGTCGCTGCCGGCCGAGCAACTGCAGCAGCCGGCCAGCGACGAGACCCTGGCCGGCTGGACCAGCCTGGCCCTGGCGGTGAAAAGCGCCGGCACCCTCGAGCAGCAGCAGGCTGCCATCGACACCTGGAGCGCGCAGCACCCGAACCATCCGGCCGCCCAGCAACTGCCGCTGGCCCTGGTCAAGCTCAAGGAGCTGGCCAGCCAGCCGCTGACCAAGATCGCCCTGCTGCTGCCCCAGGAAGGCCCGCTGGCCGGTGTGGCCCGTGCCCTGCGCGACGGCTTCATGGCCGCCCACTTCCAGGCCCAGCAGTCCGGCCAACCGGCCCCGGCCGTGCAGGTCTTCGATAGCTCGCGCATGACCTCGCTCGATGATTTCTACAACCAGGCCCAGGCGGCCGGCGTACAACTGGTGGTAGGGCCACTGGAAAAACCGCTGGTGAAGAAACTCGCCGCCTACCCGCAGTTGCCGATCACCACCCTGGCACTGAACTACGCCGATGCAGGCCAGCAGGCGCCAGCACAGCTGTTCCAGTTCGGCCTCGCCGCCGAGGACGAGGCCCGCGAGGTCTCGCGCCGCGCCCGCGCCGACGGCATGGTCCGAGCCGTGGCCCTGGTCCCCAGCGGCGAATGGGGTGAGCGCGTACTCGCCGCCTTCCGCCAGGACTGGGAAAGCCATGGCGGCACCCTGCTGGCCGCCGAACGCATTGCCCAGCCGGTCGCCCTGGCCCAGCAGATCGCCGACCTGTTCCAACTGCGCCAGAGCGAAGGCCGCGCCAAGAGCCTGCAGAGCACCGTGGGCGGCACCATCGCCGCACAACCGTCGCGCCGCCAGGACATCGACTTCATCTTCCTCGCCTCCACGCCGCAGCAGGCACAGCAGATCAAGCCGACCCTGAACTTCCAGTACGCCGGCGACGTGCCGGTCTATGCCACCTCGAACCTGTACAGCGCCAGCGGCGACGTCAACCAGTACAACGACATGAACGGCATCCGCTTCTGCGAGACGCCATGGCTGCTCGACAACACCAACAGCCTGCGCCAGCAGGTGGTCCAGCAATGGCCCCAGGCCGCCGGTAGCCTCGGCCGCCTGTATGCCATGGGCGTCGATGCCTACAGCCTGGCGCCGCGCCTGGGCCAGCTCAAGGCCCTACCGGACAACCGCATCGAAGGCCTTTCCGGCAGCCTGAGCATGAACGCCAGCCAGCGCATCGAACGCCAGCTGCCCTGGGCGGAGTTCGCTGGCGGCCAGGTCAAGCGCCTCCCGGATACGCCGCGCTGATGCCCGACGCATCGCCTTCGAGCGCCGGCGCAGCCGCAGAAAACCACGCCCTCGACTTCCTTCGGGGGCGTGGTCTGCAACTGCTGGCACGCAACTGGCGATGCAAGGGAGGCGAGCTCGATCTGGTCATGCTCGACGCCGATACAGTAGTATTCGTCGAAGTCCGCTACCGGTTGCACGCGGCCTTCGGCGGCGCCCTGGGCAGCATCGACGGGCGCAAGCAGAAACGACTGGCGCTTGCCGCCAACCTGTTCCTGCAGAAGGAGTCCCGCTGGGCCAAGCATCCCTGCCGCTTCGACGTCATCGCCCTGCAGGGCAGGCACCATGCAGGCCAACCGCTGCAATGGCTGAAAAACGCCTTCGAATGCTGAACCCATTCCGATTTTTTTGCTCTATGTTTCGCGGGCAGGTCACCGTCGCGCGTCGCGCCGGCCACCGCCCCTCTTAAGGTCACACCAGATGGACATGCAATCCCGAATTCGCCGGCTGTTCCAGGCCAGCATCGACACCAAGCAACAGGCAATGGACATCCTGGCACCGCACATCGAGCAGGCCAGCCTGGTCATGGTCAATGCCCTGCTCAACGAGGGCAAGATGCTCGCCTGCGGCAACGGTGGATCGGCTGGCGATGCCCAGCACTTTTCCTCGGAGCTGCTCAACCGTTTCGAGCGCGAACGCCCGAGCCTACCGGCCATTGCCCTGACCACCGACAGCTCGACCCTCACCTCGATCGCCAACGACTACAGCTACAACGAAGTCTTCTCCAAGCAGATTCGCGCCCTGGGCCAACCGGGCGACGTGCTGCTGGCGATCTCCACCAGCGGCAACTCGGCCAACGTGATACAAGCGATCCAGGCCGCGCACGACCGCGAGATGACCGTCGTGGCATTGACCGGGCGAGACGGCGGCGGGATGGCTTCGCTGCTGCTGCCCGAAGACGTGGAGATCCGCGTGCCAGCGAACGTCACCGCGCGAATCCAGGAAGTCCACCTGCTGGCGATCCATTGCCTGTGCGACCTGATCGACAGCCAACTGTTCGGGAGTGAAGAATGATCCCCAAGCGCCTCGGCCTGATGGCCCTGACCCTGTGCCTGAGTGTTTCCGGCTGCAGCTCGGTACTGACCTCTGCACGTAACTCGCCGATCGAAGATGATCGCGGCACCCGCACCATCGGCAGCAAGATCGACGACTCGCTGATCGAGACCAAGGTCTCGGTCAACGTCGCCAAGGCCAACCCCGACCTGGACAAGGGTTCGCACATCGTCGTCAGCAGCTACAACGGCGTTGTCCTGCTCGCCGGCCAGACCCCTCGCGCCGACCTCAAGAGCCTGGCCGAGCAAACCGCCAGCCAGGTGCAGCGGGTCAAGAAAGTGCACAACGAACTGCAGGTCATGCAGCCCTCCTCGATCCTGGCCCGCAACAACGACGCCTGGCTGACCACCAAGATCAAGACCCAGATGCTGGCTGACGCCAACGTTCCAGGCTCGCGCATCAAGGTGATCACCGAGAACGGCATCGTCTACATGCTGGGCCTGGTGACCCAGAAGGAGGCCACCGCCGCCACCAACGTGGTACAGGGCGTGTCTGGCGTGCAGAAGATCGTCAAGCTGTTCGAGTACATCGACTGACGACAGCGAAGCTACATCGGGGCTGCTTCGCAGCCCCCTCCCTGGATTACAAGACCTGCTTGACTGGCCGGCCTTGGTCCAGGGTCGCCTTCCAGGTTACTTGACCACCTTCAGGCTTGGCCTGCCACTCGGGCGTGGCGGCTGACCACCGCCCTCGGGCGGGCCGTCGTCATCCGGTTCGACATCGTCTTCCAGCTCGTCGCTGTCCATCAGCGGCGGCTCGAGCTCGAACACCATGCCCTGGCCATTCTCCCGGGCATAGATACCCAGGATCGCGCCCACTGGCACGAACAAGGAATGGGCCACGCCACTGAAGCGGCCCTCGAAGCTCACCGCGTCATTGTCCATGTGCAGGTTGCGCACGGCGTTGGGGGAAATGTTCAGGACGATCTGGCCGTCGCTGGCGAATCCCTGAGGCACCTGGACTGCCGGGTACTCGGCATTGACCAGCATGTGGGGGGTGCAATCGTTGTCGACGATCCACTCGTACAGCGCACGAACCAGATAGGGGCGACTGGAGTTCATCAACGGCTCCTTAAACCTTGCGCATTTCACGTTCAGCAGCGGACAGGCTCGCCTGGAAAGGCTCGCGGGCGAACTGTCGCTCCATGTAGTCCAGCAGCGGCTTGGCCTGCCGCGGCAAGTCGATACCCAGTACCGGCAACCGCCATAGTATGGGCAGTAGACAACAGTCGACCAGACTTTGCTCCTCACTCATGAAACAAGAAAACTCGCCGAACAGCGGGGAGACACCTGTCAGGCTTTCACGTAGCGCCTTGCGCGCCTCGGCGCACGCAGCCTCGCTGCTGCGCGGATCCAGCACGGTATCCGCCAGCGAACACCAGTCGCGTTGGATGCGATGCATCAGCAAACGGCTGTTGCCCCGAGCCACCGGGTAGACCGGCATCAACGGCGGATGCGGATAACGTTCCTCGAGGTACTCCATCACAACGGTCGACTCGTACAGCGCCAGGTCTCGATCGACCAGGGTCGGCACGCTGCCATAGGGGTTCACCTCGACCAGCCCGGGCGGCAGGCGGCCGGGATCGACGTCGATGATCTGCACACTGACGCCTTTCTCCGCGAGAACAAGGCGTACCCGATGAGAATAATGGTCAGCGGGGTCGGAATAGCAGGCTAACCTGTTGGTCGCGCCCATGTAGCTCCTCCTCGCATGGGAATGCTTGTGAAACTGCAAATGCAAACGCGCCCTGAGGAGCCCTCCGCTGTCGCGGGGAGCGCCCCAGGGCGCGTTCAACTACCAGCAAAAACTACTGCGTGATCAATGCACGTCCTTCCAGTATTCGCGCTTGAGCAAATAGGCGAATACGAAGAAGAAAGCCAGGTACAGCAACACATAGGTACCGATGCGCTGGCTCTCCAGTTTGACCGGGTTGGCCGAATAGGCCAGGAAGGTCACCAGGTTCTTGACCTTCTCGTCGAACTGCTCAGGCGTCAGGGTACCGGAATTCGGCTCGATGGTCAGCTGGTCGCAGGCTTCATGGGTCAGCGGGCTGCCCGTCAGCGGGTCGAACTGCTTCTTGCCATCGACCACGGTCTGCACCTGCTTGCAGCCGATCACCTGGTTACCCTGCAGGCCAACCAGCACGTTGGGCATGCCGACGTTCGGGAACACCTTGTTGTTCACCCCATAAGGACGCGACTTGTCCTCGTAGAAGCTGCGCAGGTAGGTGTACAGCCAGTCGTTGCCGCGCACCCGGGCGACCAGGGTCAGGTCGGGCGGCGCCGCACCGAACCAGACCTTGGCATCGTCGGGCTGCATGCCGATCTGCATGTGATCGCCGATCTTGGCGCCGGTGAACACCAGCTTCTCGAGCATCAGCTCGTGGGGAATGCCCAGGTCATCGGCGACCCGCTCGTAACGCTGGAACTTGGCGCTGTGGCAACCCATGCAATAGTTGGCGAAGGTACGCGCACCGTCTTGCATGGCGGCCTTGTCGGTCAGGTCGATATCGACCTTGTCCAGCTCCAGGCTCTGCTCCGCGGCGAAGGACAAGGCAGGCATCACTGCCAGGAACAATACTGCAATAAGCTTTTTCATCAGCCAGTCACCCTTTCCGGAACCGGTTTGGTCTTCTCGAGCCTGGTGTAGAACGGCATCAGGAGGAAGTAGGCGAAATACAGCACGGTGCAGACCTGCGACAGCAAGGTCCGGCCCGGCGTAGGCGCCAGCACACCCAGCACACCCAGAATCACGAAGGCCACGCAGAACACCAGCAGGAACAGCTTGCTCAGCCAGCCCTTGTAGCGCATGGAGCGCACCGGGCTGCGGTCAAGCCAGGGCAGCACGAACAGCACAGCGATCGCGGCGCCCATGGCGATGACGCCGAACAGCTTGTCGGGGACCGCTCGCAAGATCGCGTAGAACGGCGTGAAGTACCAGACCGGCGCGATGTGCTCGGGGGTCTTGAACGCATTCGCCTGTTCGAAGTTCGGTTTCTCCAGGAAGTAGCCGCCCATCTCCGGGAAGAAGAACACCACGGCACAGAAGACGAAGAGGAACACCACGACGCCGACGATATCCTTGACGGTGTAGTACGGATGGAAGGGAATGCCGTCGAGGGGCACGCCGTTCTCGTCCTTGTTCTTCTTGATGTCGATGCCGTCGGGGTTGTTCGAACCCACTTCGTGCAACGCCAGGATGTGCAGCACCACCAGCCCGAGGATGACGATCGGCAAGGCGATCACATGGAGGGCGAAGAAGCGGTTCAGGGTGATGCCGGAGATCAGGTAGTCACCCCGGATCCACTGGGTCAGGTCGTCGCCGATCAGCGGGATGGCGCCGAACAGCGAGATGATCACCTGGGCGCCCCAGTAGGACATCTGGCCCCAGGGCAGCAGGTAACCCATGAACGCCTCGGCCATCAACGCCAGGTAGATCAGCATGCCGAACAGCCAGACCAGCTCGCGCGGCTTCTGGTACGAGCCGTAGAGCAGGCCGCGGAACATGTGCAGGTAGACCACGATGAAGAACGCCGAAGCGCCGGTGGAGTGCAGGTAGCGCAGGATCCAGCCGTACTCCACGTCACGCATGATGTACTCGACCGAGGCGAAGGCCTCTTCCGCCGAGGGCGTGAAGCTCATGGTCAACCAGACGCCGGTGACGATCTGGTTGACCAGCACCAGCAGGGCCAGGGAGCCGAAGAAGTACAGGAAGTTGAAGTTCTTGGGCGCGTAATACTTGCTCAGGTGGTCTTCCCACATCTTGGTGGCGGGGAAGCGAGCATCAATCCAGTCCATGAACTTGCTCATCATGCGTTCTCCTGATCGACGCCGATGACGATGATGTCGTCCGACTCGTAAGAGTGCGGAGGCACTGGCAGGTTGAGGGGTGCCGGCTGGGCCTTGTAGACACGGCCGGCCAGGTCGTAGTGCGAACCGTGGCAAGGGCAGAAGTAGCCGCCGACCCATTTCGGCCCGAGGTCGGCCGGCGCGACTTCAGGGCGGAAGGTCGGCGAGCAGCCCAGGTGGGTGCACAGGCCGACGAGGACAAGGATCTCGGGCTTGATCGAGCGGTTTTCCGGGTCGACATAGGTCGGCTGATCCGAGGCCTTGGACTCGGGATCGGAGAGCTCTCCGGCGATTTTCTTGAGGTTCCCGAGGATCTCTTGCGTTCGCCGCACGATGAACACCGGCTGGCCACGCCACTCAGCGACCATCTGCTGGCCCGGCTCGACCTTGGCGATATTGACCTTCACCGGTGCACCTGCGGCTTTCGCCTTGGCACTGGGAAACCATGACCCCACGAAT
>NZ_JBCGFQ010000043.1:0-47983 GCF_040984075.1 Pseudomonas sp. I2 | reverse complement strand
GCAGGTAGCCCATCTGCGCGGCGAGCACCGGGCCGACCAGGGGGCCGGCGCCGGCGATGGCGGCGAAGTGGTGGCCGAAGAGGATGTGCTTGTTGGTCGGGACGTAGTCCAGGCCATCGTTGTTGAGTACGGCGGGGGTTGCACGTGTAGGGTCGAGCTGCATCACCTTGGTGGCGATGAACAGGCTGTAGTAGCGGTAGGCGACCAGGTAGATGGCCACGGCGGCGGTTACGATCCACAAGGCATTGATGGCTTCGCCCCTGCGCAAGGCCAGGGTGCCGAGCGCGAATGCGCCAAGCAGGGCAACGGCGAACCAGGCAATTCGGGTAGCCAGATTGGTCATCGAGTTTTCTCCTGCCACGGGTGGGTTACCTGCGGCGGTCTTTGTTG
Organism: Pseudomonas sp. I2; assembly: GCF_040984075.1. Lineage (NCBI taxonomy): Bacteria > Pseudomonadati > Pseudomonadota > Gammaproteobacteria > Pseudomonadales > Pseudomonadaceae > Pseudomonas > Pseudomonas sp. I2. Next base: position 47,593 of record NZ_JBCGFQ010000043.1, on the reverse strand, counting down.
TTGTTTGGGCCCGGGTAGGGCGCTGCACACTGTCCGCGCACTGGGCTTGGGAGAAAATTCGCAGTAATACGCGGGAGGACTACGTAGTACTACGTAGTGCGGTGCTGTCTGCACAGTTGGATGTGTCGCCCATACTGGGGCGCGCAGCGGCCCTAGGCCCTCACAGCACACAAGCCCATCGAGACAGCTACACTGAACCGAGCATCGTTCGCCAGGAATGCCAGAGCAGTTCTCACCCAACAAGAGTGCTTCGCATGGCCAGGAAAATTCGATTATTGGTTAATGAAGAGCCGCCCAGAACGAAGAGCGCCTTACCTGTGCCCGGGTTCGATGCGCTGGGTCAGCGGGTCGTGGAACTTGGCAGTGACGTGCTCAAGAAAAGCATCGACGGGACGCTGCAGGGTATTTTCGAACTGCTGTCCGAGGTCACGGACGAAAGCGCAACGCATGTGGTTACCGAGATTTCATTCAGCCTGGCCTTCGATGCGTCAGGCGAAGTTTCAGTCGTCTCCCTGGCAAAGGGCTCGCTCAAGGGCAGCACGGGGCTGGAGTTCACGATAAGGAAGAAATGAATGCCATTCGATCGCAGGTGCAGACATGACGACCGACACGCAAGAGGCACTTGCTTATCTCGAACAACTCCAGCGGCATACGTATGAACACCTGGGCATCGAGCCAGACTGGGCGACAGCCGACTACCTCGAATTCCAGGAAGCATTCATCCGCAGGTACTACGAGTCTCAGGTTCGCCATCGAGGAACGCCGTTCGAGGTGTTCCGGGAAATGGCGCTGCAAGAACTGCGCGGTGGCCCCGACACCGTGATCAGCACCTATCAGGACCCCGCGTGGTATTCGCTCTTGGTCAGGATGACCAAGGAAATAGAGGAGGTGCTGAGCGGGCAGAACATGAAGCTGGATCCTGCGCCCCTGTTCGGAACGCTCCCCACAGGGCGAGTCAATGGCATGGCGCTCAAGGCACCCGGGCTCGACCACGTCATCATCCTCATCGAAGACGGGCTCTTTGGTTTCGCCAACCTCGCGGCCAAGGCGGTTTCCAGAACATTCCCGTTCAAAGGCGACAGCGAGGGGCGCCTGATGTTTTCTGTCGACCCGGCAGACTGGCAACAGGAACTGGCAGCCAGGCCGGAACTTCCCGAGAAGTTCCTGGAGGTGCTGCTGGCGTACATCGTGGGCGGGCACCCGCACCTGGCCACGTCTTACTTGCCAGAGCCCAATTACGATGGGATTGCCAGCGCATTGCGCGATGCCCTCGAGTTGTTCGTCCTGGGGCATGAGTACGGGCATCTGGTCAGCGGGCACCTGAATGGCGATGAGACGAAGCGGGCCGTCATCGCCGGTGAAGATATCGACGAAATAACCACGAACTGGAACGAAGAGTTCGAGGCGGATGTCCGTGGGCTCGAATTCATGCTCGCCGTCATGGGGAAAAGAGGGTTCGATCTTTCATTGAGTTTCTGGGGCGCTGAGTTTTTCTTCGGTTGCATCGAAATCGTCGAGCGGGCAGTCAGTGTCATCAGGACGGGCGAGGCCGACATACCGCTGTCTACCACCCATCCGCCCACCGAAATGCGGCGGCAGATGTTGCATCTTGTCCTCGAACGCTCCGTGCCCGAGGACAGTGTCATTGGCCCCCTGCAACTCGCCGGCCGGGTGAGCTCCGTTCTCGAGCAACTGTGGCGCTTCTGTGAACCTGTACTCCTCGATGCTCACCGCAAGGGTGTCGTGCTTGCGCCTGCCTGGAGGCAATGATGTTTTCTGCAGCAACAGTGCCGATTGCCGGGCAGCGCTGTAGGGCTGCCCGGCGGAGGGGTCAGGTGTTGTCCTTCACCGTGGTCGTGGCCCCGTTGGTTTTGACGGAGGCGATGCCGTTATCCCGGGCCGACGTGCTGGAGTACATTTCACTGCGCCCGATGACCTGGCCGTTTGCCGCGGTCAAGGTGAAATAGGGCGAACCGTCGGCTGCCGTCTTGCGTTGATACCTGGCATCGCTCGACGCATTCTGGCGGACCGAAGCGATGCCGTCCTGTGCGCTGGCTTTGGTGGTATAGCGTTCGCTGGTGAGAATGATTTCGTTGTTCCCGGCTTTCAGGTTGAACATGTACTGATCGCCGCTGCGTTTCAATTCGTAGTAACCGCCCATGAAAATCTCCGGTATTGACGTCGTCTGAGAACTGGCCGACACCTGCGCTGCGCAAGTATCCGCGCTGCTTTAGCGTAGTGCATATCCTGGGTGTTTTCGTTTTTCTCCAAAGGGTTGGCACCGCCCGTTCTACAGGCTCAGCGGATATTCGACGATCAGCCGCACTTCATTGATGTCCGGCAGGTCGGCCTGGGCCTGTCGGTTGCCTCGGTAGCTGGCCACGCGGGTGCGCAGGGAGAGGTCGCGGGCCGGTCCTGCCTGCACCACGTAGCGCACCTCCATGTCCAGTTCGTGCCATTTCGCGCCGTCATACTGGCCATAGGTGGACAATGCCCCGCCCGCATAGCGCTGGCCGGGGCGCCAGTGCCGGTCGCTGGCGCCGGAGCCGGTGACGTAGCGGGTCATGAAGCTCAGGCCAGGGACGCCATAGCCGGCCAGGTTGAGGTCGTAGCGTGCCTGGCGGGATTTCATGCCGGGGGCGTTGAAGTCCGATAGCTGCACCGAGTTGGCCAGGTCGATGGACAGGCCACCGACATAGTCGAACGGTGTATCGCCGTCGATCTGCTGGTAGGCCAGGGTGATGCGGTGCGGACCGTGGCGCCAGGCTCCGGCCAGGCTCCAGCTGGTGTTGGCGACGGGGCCGGACAGTTCCCGCCCGGTGGCGTCGCTGCGGTACAGCTGCAGATCGAGGTTCAGGCCGCTGGACCGCGTGAACGGCAGGTCCTGGTTGAGGTTCAGGTAGTACTGCAGCCAGTTGTCCTCGGCGCGGGCATGGAACAGTTTCGCGCGCAGGGTATCGCTGAACGAATAGCTGGCCCCGAGAAAATCCAGGCTGCGTACCGCCACGTCGGAATAGCGGGTGCGCAGGCTATCGTCGTCATTGCTGGAGGCGAAGCCGTGGTAGGCGGTGAAGTGGCCTGCCTCGACCAGCAGGCCGGGCAGGGTGTCGTTGCGCAGGTACAGGCCGGTGGCCAGTTCGGGTAGCAGGCGGCTGTCGGCGGTGGTGAACACCGGCGTCGAGGTGCGCATCTCGCCCCATTTCAGTTCGTTGCCGCGCCAGCGTGCCTTGAGCGCGGCGCCGGCATGGCTGTAGTCGTCCGCCACTTCGGCGTCGCGCTGGCGGTCATGGCGCACCGGCAACAGCAGGGTGCCGGTGCGCCCCGCGCCGCTGTCGAGCTTGAGGCCGAGGTGGGCATGGGCATCGAGCCCCAGGCCCAGGGTGCCCTGGGTGAACCCGGAGTCGAGGCCAAGCATCAGGCCATGGGCCCATTCCTCGCGGTAACCCTTGCGTTCGTCCGCAGGCCGGGCGGCATTGTCGCCCTGGCCGTTGCTGGCGCCGTTGCGCAGGTCGCGGTTGAAGTAGAAGTTGCGGTTGCGCAACTCCAGTTGGCTGTCTTCGACAAGGCCGTGGGGAGCGGCCAGCACATCGGAGGCCAGCAGGGCACTGCAGAGCAGCGTGGCAGGGCGATGGAGCATGAGGTTTCACCTGTTGTTCTTGTTTTCGGCGCATCCGGGTGCCGTAGGCGGGAGGCCCAGGGCAGTGAAGGGGAGGGCTCGTCCGTGAGCCGAGGGGTCAGTCGAGGTCCTTGCCAGCGGTTTCCGGCACCAGCTTCAGGCCCACCAGCGACAGCAGGATCGCCGCGATGATGTAGAACGCCGGTGCATTGCTGTTGCCGGTGAGGCTGACCAGGCCAGCGGCGAAGAACTGGGCGAAACCGCCGAACAGGGCCACGCCGATGCAATAGGCCAAAGACATGCCGCTGGCACGGATGTGGGTGGGAAACAGCTCCGGCAGGATCGCCAGGTTGGGCACGATGGTGTAGGTCAGCGGGATGCTCAGCAGGGTCACCACGCCGAGCAGCACGCCCAGGTTGGGGTGCTGGTTGAGCAGCAGGAAGGCCGGGTAGATCGCCAGCAGCAGGATCGGCAAGGGCCAGAAGATCGCCTTGCGCCGGCCGATGCGGTCGCTCAGTCGACCGGCATGGGCCGAGAGCAGCAGGGGCGGCAGGCAGGCGACGATCGCCGCCCAGGTGCCGCTGGCCAGGGGCATGCCGAGTACGCCGATGGCATGGTTGGCCAGGTAGAACTGGATGGTGTAGATCGGCACGGTGGCGCCGATCACCAGCAGCACGCCCGCCAGCATCTGCCGTGGGTGCTGCAGCAGCACGGCCAGTTGCCTGCCCTGGGACACCGCCGCGCCGCTGCGCACGATCTGGCGGTGGGCCTGGGTTTCTTCCAGGCGATGGCGGATGTACTCGCTGACCGGGATGGCCAGGATGCCCAGGGCGAAGATCAGGCGCCAGCCCCAGCTGTCCATGGCCTCGGGGCTGAGCAGGGTGCTCAACAGGGTGACCATCAGCCCGCCCAGGCAGATGCCCAGGCTCTGACTGAAGGTCTGCCAGCTGCAGTAGTAGCCGCGCGAATGCTTGTCGGCATACTCCATGAGCATGGTGGTCGAGGTGCCGATCTGCCCGCCCACTGCGAAGCCCTGCAAGAGCCGCGCGACGATCACCACCGCTGGGCCGAGCAGGCCGGCCTGGGCATAGGTGGGCGCGACGGTGAACAGCAGCGAGCCGATCGCCATCAGCCACAGGGTCAGGCGCATGGCCGCCTTGCGCCCGGCACGGTCGGCGTACAGGCCGATCACCAAGCCGCCCAGGGGGCGCATGACGAAGCCGGTGCCGAACACCGCCAGCGACAGCATCAGCGGAATCAACGGATGGTCGCTGAAGGGAAAGAACAGCCGTGCCATGAGCGTGGCCAGCAGGCTGTAGACCAGAAAATCGTAGAACTCCAGGGCATTGCCCACGCAGATCGCGGCGATCGCCCGGCGCTTGCTGGGTGGCCGGCTGTGGGTGTCGATGGCGAAGTCTGTTGTTTTTGTTGTCATCGTCTGTGCTCTCTTGCGATGGCCGTCAGGCCAGGAAACGTTGCGCCAGCCGCACCCAGAAGGTGGCGCCCAGGGGCAGTGCCAGGTCGTTGAAGTCGTAGCCAGGGTTGTGGACCTCGCAGGTGCCGCTGCCGTGGCCATTGCCGATCAGCAGGTAGCAACCGGGGACCTGCTCCAGCCAGAAGGCGAAGTCGTCGCTGGCGCAGATCGGCTGCTGCCGTGGCGCCAGGCCCTCGTCGCCGAGCCAGTCGCGTATCACCTGTTCGGCCAGTTGGCTGGCCTCTGGGTCGTTGACCAGCACCGGGTAGCCTTCGCCGAAGCTCACGTCGGCCGTGGCGCCATAGCCCTGGGCGTGCAGCTCGGCGAGGGTGGCGATCCGCTGGCGCAGCAGGTGGCGGACCTCGGGGTCGAGCGTGCGCACGCTCAGGCGCAGTTCGGCCCGGTCGGGAATGACGTTGGCGGCATCGCCGGCGAGCAAGGCGCCCACGGTGATGATCGCGGTCTCGCTCGGCGGCACGTTGCGCGACACGATGGTCTGCAACGCCAGGACCAGCGAAGCGCCGACCACCACCGGGTCGACTGTCTTGTCGGGCATCGCGCCGTGGCCGCCCTGGCCGTGGATGACGATGGTCACGCTGTCGGTAGAGGCCATGCGCGGCCCGGCGAGCACGCCGAACTGGCCGACCGGCATGCCGGGGGAGTTGTGCAGGGCGAACAGGGCGTCGCAGGGGAAGCGTTCGAACACGCCTTCGTCGAGCATGCGCTTGGCGCCGGAGCCGCCGTGGCCTTCCTCGGCGGGCTGGAAGAACAGGTGCAGGGTGCCGCGCCAGTGGCGCTCGCGGGCCAGTTCGCAAGCTGCCGCCAGGAGCATGGCGGTGTGCCCGTCATGGCCGCAGGCGTGCATCTTGCCCGGTACCGTGCTGGCCCAGGGGCGGCCGCTCTGTTCGGCGATCGGCAGGGCATCGAGCTCGGCGCGCAGGCCCAGCGTGGGGCCTGCGCCATTGCGCAGGGTGCCGACCACGGCGGTGCCGGCCAGGCCCTGGTGGACCTCGTAGCCCCACTGCTGCAGGTGGTCGATCACCCGCGCACGGGTGGCGAACTCTTCGAAGCCCAGTTCGGGCTGGCGGTGGATGGCCCGGCGCAGCTCGACCATGGCCGGGGTGATGGCGGCGATGCCGGGGGCGATGCAGGTGTTATGCATATTGTTCTTTCCTGGTCAGCGAGGCGACACTGCAGGGCCCGTTGGCGGCCCTGGCCTCGTGCTTTAACCTAGCGCCCCCGCTGGCTGGGCATAAGCCGCAAAAATGTTGTCATGACGACCCTTGGTGTTCAGGCAGGAGACTCTTCGTGAAGCTGCACCAGCTACAGGCCCTGATCGCCGTGGCCGACCACGGTGGCATCCGTTCCGCCGCCCGGGCGCTGGCGTTGTCCCAGGCGGCGATCACCCGTGCCTTGCGTGAATTGGAGCAAGAGCAGGGGCTGGCGTTGCTGGCCCGGCATGCCGGCGGCGCGCGCCTGACCACGGCGGGCCTGACCCTGCTGCCGCATGCCCGGCAGATCGCCAGCCAGTTGGAAAAGGCCCAGCGCGACCTGGCCAGTCTGCGGGGGGAAACGCCGAGCCGCTTGTGCGTGGGGATCACGCCCTGGTTCGGGCAGACCCTGCTGGGCGCGGCGCTGCAAGCCTTTCGCCAGGCGATGCCGGCGGTGCAACTGGAGCTCTACGAAGGCCTGCAGGCGGTCAGCCTGTCGCTGTTGCGCAGCGGCCAGATGCAGTTCGCCCTGGGCCCGGCCGGGGGGCTGCCGGCCCAGGAGTTCAGCCACCAGGTGTTGGCGCACTACCCCATGCAGGTGCTGGCACGCATCGGCCACCCGTTGCAGGAGGCGCGCTCGCTCGGCCAGTTGCTGGAGCACGACTGGGTCATGAACTTCACCCAGACAGGCCAGCACTCGCTGATGCAGCAGTTGTTCGGCCGCCATGGCCTGGACCTCGAGCCGGGGCGCATCGTCTGCGCCCAGTCCAGCGCCATGCTCAGCAGCCTGATCATCGATGCCGGCATGCTCGGCTATTCGCCCGCGCCGATGCTGCTGTGCGAGCCACTGCGCGACAAGGCACGCGCCCTGGCGCTGGACGAGCCGTTGGAGGAGGGGGATATCAGCGTGATTCAGCTGCGCGACCAGGTGCTGGACCCGGCCGCGCGCTGTTTCGTGCGCTGCCTGCAGCAAGTGCTGAAGGCCTGCTGCCGGTCACGCAGCGCGGATGACCGACGCTTGGCGGACATGCTCAGGTTGTGCTTCTGAGCACGCCCGGGCGTCATTGATGGCGACGTCGGCCGTGACGGCGCTGTCGAGGGACGGCCTGGGCGTGCGCGGTGGCAGTAGGCCCACCCAGCCGGACAGGCTGGCGTGCTTGGGAAACTTCTTGGCCACGTACATGTCGAGGTGTCAGGCCAGGCCGGCTTCGCGCGAGGCCAGCGGGCCCAGGGCGGCCTTGAGCACCTCGAGCTTTTCCGCCGACAGACGAGCCAGCGGGCGGCGTGGGTTGCCGGCGCCATAGCCGCTCAGTTGCGCGCCTGCGTAGACCGACTGCACGTAGTCGCCTTGCCAGATCAACGACATGACCGGCTCCAGTTCGCGCCAGATCTCGCGGGCACGCTCCCACTGGCGCTCCATGGCCGCATTGACGAAGGCGACGCAGGTGCGTGGCGCCATGTTGGCGCCGCCCCAGATCAGGCCCGCGGCGCCAGCATACAGGGCATAGGGCGCCAGCGGATCGGCGCCGTTCATGGTGGGCAGGCCCGTGCGGATCAGCGAGGCCTGGGCAGCGAGGTCGCCGCTGCTGTCCTTGACCGACACGAAGTTGGGGATTTCGCTGAGCTTGCCAAACAATGCCGGAGTCACTTCCACGCCTACGGCCTGGGGCACGTTGTAGCCGATGACCGGCAGGCCCGCCTGGCAGACCGTGGTGTAGAAGTCGACGATGCCCTGGTCGTCGGTCGGGCCTTCGAAGAACGGCGGCAGCACCATGACCCCGTCGGCCCCGCAATCGGCGGCATGCCGGGTGCGTTCCAGCACGTCCTCGACCAGCAGCGCGGAGGTCTGGGCGATCACCCGGGCACGGCCAGCGATGACCTTGGCGCCGAAGGCGACCAACTCCTTGGATTCTTCCTTGCTCAGGTAGACGTGCATGCCAGTGCCGGAACTGAGCACGAAGCCATGCACGCCAGCGGCGATATAACCCTCGATCAGGGTTTCGAAGCGGGCATAGTCGATATTGCCTTGGGTATCGAAGGGCGTAGTGATAGCCAGGTTGATACCGGAAAACGGGAATGCGGACATATGGAATAACCTCTTCTTGTTTTGGCTGTATATTTTTTGGGCGCGCTTCTTTTGTGAGTGAAAAAATCAGTCGGTATGGCGTTGTTCTTCACGCAACATGAATGTTTTCACGGGGTCCGCTGAAAGAGAACTTTTGCAGGGCGATTGATATCCGGATGGACGAATGAATTATTCATTTATCCAGACCTCCCGCAACACTAACCTTCACCTCGAAGCGCTGCACAGCATCAAGGTGAAGGTTAGTGTTGCGGGAAAGTGGAATACAGCGACATTTACACGGGTCATCTGATGAGCTGAGGTTATCCATCCAGGTCTTGGGAGGATGACCACTCGAACGCGATGGTTCAGGTCTATTTCTGGATAGGTGTCGAAAAAGGCGGGCAACCTGGTGCTGAGCCAGAAGTTGGCGAAGGCCGGCGAGCAGCATAGCGTCACCCGTTGCTTGGGTTTGTCGGTGTTGCGGATGCGTTGCGCCGTCTGGGCGATATTGGTGAACGAAAGCTGCACGGCATCGAAGAAGATCGAGCGGGCCGCCGCGACGAAGGCCTTGACGGCGCGCAGGGACGGCATCTTCATCAATGTGTGATCGGGTTCGGTGTGCTTGACCATAACATCAGGTAATCAATAGACCGTATAAAAAGTCGATTCTTGAGACTGAGAGCCTCGCCCTAGACTGTTTGTCAAGCAGCAGCGATGACTGCTCGATTATTTCAATCGGCAGGCTATCCGAGTCGATTGAAACATTGAAGCCTTAATCGTACAGGTTGTATCGGGCTGATGAGCCCTGACGCATACGGCATGCCGCGGGCCCCTGCACTTACTTGGGAGCATCCATAATAATGTACAAAAGTACCGATGTATTGGACCTGATAAAACAACGCAAGCCGCAGCATGGGCTGCCGGGTATCGCGTACAGGGACCCGGAAGTCTATCGCCAGGACCTCGAACAGATCTGGCACCGTGAATGGATTTTCGCCGGGCATACGTTCGAGATCGAAAAGCCCGGCCAATATATAACGTTGCAGATTGGCGACTATCCGGTAGCCGTGGTGCGCGGTGGCGATGGCCAGGTCCGTGCCTTCCACAATGCCTGCCGTCATCGCGGCTCCAAGGTCTGCACCGAGGCCAAGGGCAAGGTGGCCAAGCTGGTCTGCCCTTATCACAAGTGGACCTTCGAACTGGATGGTCGCTTGCTGTTCGCCGGTAACATGGGCCCGGACTTCAATACCGCCGACCACGGCCTGCTGCCCGCCCACTGCGAGGTGGTCCACAGCTACATCTACGTTTGCGTGGCCAAGGTGGCGCCGGACTTCGAGAAGTTCCGCAGCGCGGTCTCGCCGTTCATCGGCCCCCATTACCTGGAAGACTGCAAGGTCGCCTTCGAGTCCAACCTGGTCGAGCAGGGCAACTGGAAGCTGGTCTTCGAGAACAACCGCGAGTGCTACCACTGCGACGGCACGCACCCGGAGCTGCTCAACTCCTTCGTCGAGAACGTCTCGGTGCAGGGGATCGGCGGCGAGGAAGACCCGGAGCTGGCCACCCACTGGAACACCTGCGAGGCCGGTGGCCTGGCCAGCCGGCTGGTCATGGACCCAGGCGGCCAGTACCGCATGACCCGCATCCCACTCAACAATGGCGCCAGCAGCTACACCATGGACGGCAAGCCAGCGGTGTCCCGTCGCCTGGACCGCAGCGGCGTGGGCAATATCGGTGCCTTGCTCTATTTCAACTACCCCTCGACCTGGAACCACTTCCTTGGCGACCACGCCTTGAGTTTCCGTGTGCTGCCGATGGGGCCGGGGGAGACCGTGGTGACCACCAAGTGGCTGGTTCCCAAGGATGCCCAGGAAGGCGTGGACTACGACCTCGAGCGCCTGACCAAGGTGTGGATGGCGACCAACGACCAGGACCGCCGCCTGGTGGAGGGCACCCAGGTCGGCGTGACCTCGCCGGCCTACGCGCCAGGGCCGTATTCGGGCCTGGTGGAAAATGGCGTGTGCCAGTTCGTCGACTGGTATTGCGAGCTGATGATCCGCCGTCTGGGCGAGGCCTCGGCGCGGATCGCCTGAGTCACGCAAGAGGCATTTGGGCGGGGTGGCCGGTGGGGCAGGGGCCTTCACCGGCCCTCTGCCGCGATCGGTATTCAAGAACAACAACACAGGAGCACCGTGATGACATCGCCATTCTCGATCCCCAGCCATGCCCGACGTATCGACCCCTCCCGGCAACGCGCCGCTGCGCTCAAGGCAGACGGCTCGGTCGACGACAACGACCGCGTCGAGATCGGCCCGACGCCCCTGGCCTTTGCCGAGTGGCAGCGCCTCGGGCTGCAGGCGCCGCACCTGCCGAGCATGCGCGAGTACCGCTTGCGGCGCATCTGCGAACAGCTGGTAGCCCGTGACCTGGGCGGTATCTTGCTGTTCGACCCGCTGAACATCCGCTACGCCACCGACACCACCAACATGCAGCTGTGGACCACCCACAACCCGGCTCGTGCCTGTTTCGTCGCCGCCAGTGGCCATGTGGTGCTGTGGGACTTTCACGGTTGCGACCACCTGTCTGCGCACTTGCCGCTGATCAGCGAGCTGCGTAGCGGGGCGTCGTTCTTCTACTTCGAGTCGGGTGACCGTACCGACGAGCATGCGCGCCATTTCTGCGCGCAGGTGGATGAGCTGTTACGCACCCATGCAGGCAACAACCGCCGCCTGGCGGTCGACCGCATCGAGGTGGCCGGGTTGCGCGCCCTCGATGCCCTGGGCGTGGAGGTGCACAACGGCCAGGAGGTGACCGAGTTCGCCCGCATGGTCAAGGGGCCGGACGAGATCCTCGCCATGCGCTGCGCCGTCGCCTCCTGCGAAGCGGCGGTGGCCGAGATGCACCAGGCCATGCGTGCCGGAATGACCGAGAACGACGTCTGGGCGGTACTGCACGCTGGCAACATCCGCCGTGGCGGCGAGTGGATCGAGACGCGCATCCTCAGTTCCGGTCCTCGCACCAACCCGTGGTACCAGGAGTCCGGCCCGAGGGTCTTGAGCGATGGCGACCTGTTGTCGTTCGACACCGACTTGATCGGGGTCTACGGCTTCTGCGTGGACATGTCGCGCAGCTGGATCTGTGGTGGCGGGGAGCCGACCGCGGAGCAGAAGCGCCTGTACCGCATTGCCCATGAGCACATCACTACCAACATCGAGCTGGTCAGGCCCGGTGTGCGCTTCACCGAGCTGACCGCCAAGGGCCACCGCCTGCCCGAGAGCTGCCGCGCCCAGCGCTACGGCGTGATGTTCCACGGGGTGGGGCTGTGCGACGAATACCCCAGCATCCGCTACCCGGAGGATTTGCAGTCCCATGGCTATGAAGGCGAGCTGCAGGCTGGCATGGCGCTTTGCGTGGAGGCCTATGTGGGGGAGGTCGGGGGGCGTGACGGGATCAAACTGGAGAACCAGCTGCTGGTGACGGAGAACGGGTATGAGCTGTTGACCCACTATCCGTTCGAGGAGCGCTTTCTGCGGGACTAGGGGGCGGTTTTTTTCAGCGGCGAGCAGCAAGCTTCAAGCTGCAAGTAGACGCGGTGTAGCGAATGTGGCTGCCTGCGCGCGCCCCGGGCCGGTACCGGCCGAGGCCCGTCGCCTGCTGCAGAACTCCGGCCTGTCGGTGGTGGATGTCGCGCTCGCTTGCGGTTTCGTGTCGAGCAGCCATTTCAGCCGATGCTACAGCGCCTTCTTCGGCCACCCGCCTTCGCGGGAGGTTCGCTGTGAGATCTGATCCCGGCAACGCTGGCGGGTGGCTACGTCCCAGCGATCTGCTGCTTGCATCATGCTAGAATCCGCCCCTTCGAATCAGGAGGTAGACGCGTGCGCAAACTGGCAGTGGTAATGGCAGTGCTGGCCCTGGCCGGCTGTGAGAACGAGGTCGAGGGCGTGCACAAGCAGGTGGCCGAACACCTGCACAACCCCAAGACGGCCAAGTTCGCCAACGTGCGGATCGACACCCAGGGCTCCATCTGCGGCCAGGTCCGTGGCAAGGACGATGCCGGCCAGTACGAGCCGTACCGCAGCTACGTGGCGATCAAGCACGATGGCCAGTACGAGGTGCTCGTCGATGAAACCGGCAACAACCTGCGCATCCGTGAAATCTGCGGTGGCGCCGACCTGCAGCGTCGCGCCGATGCCCTGGCCGACCAGCCGGCGCCCCAAGGCTGGGATGTGGAAGTGATCCAGGGCCCGAACATGGGGGCCCTGAGCGACATGACGGCGCGCCTGATCGAGAAGGGGATCCCGTCCTCGGTGGAGTACCGCGACGGCAAGCCGGTGGTGCTGATGGGGCCGTTCCCCACCAAGGCCGAGGCCGAGGCCCGCAAGGCCGATGTCATGGGGCGCCTGGGGACCGATTCGATCGTCATCCAGCATGGGGCCGAGCGCTGAGACGGCGGCTGGCCGGTCGATAAGCGCTGCCTGGTAATCCTGGGGCCGAATGGACAGCTACCCACCGTCCTCCTCCAGGCTGAACCCCTCGACCCCGAACTCACTCTCCAGTGCCAGGAGGTACTGGCGCAGGGCATGCCGGGTGGACGCTTCGCGCAGGCTGTGGCGCACCCGCTCGGCGACCTGGGCATAGGGCAGGGGGCGGCGCTCGACACGCTCGTCGATGCACACCAGGTGCCAGCCATAGCGCGAGGCCAGCGGCCGGTCGTGCAGGCCCGGCGGCAGGCGCAGCAGCGCCTGGTCCAGCTCGGCGACGGTCTGCCCGGCGGTCAGCCAGCCAAGCTCGCCACCCTGGTCCCTGGACGGGCAGGCGGAATGCCGCAGCGCCAGTTCCGTGAAGCGCTCGGGATGTTGCACCAGCTCCCCCAGCACCCGTTCGGCGAGCCGGTACTGCCCATCGCGCGCCCGTGCATCCTCCGGCGCCGCGGGCAACAGGATGTGCCGCACCCGCAGCCGCGCCGGTGCGCAGAAGCGCTCGCGGTGGCTGTCGAAGTAGCGCCGGCAAGCGTCCTCGTCGGCCTGCGGCACCTGCAGCTCACGCTCCAGCAAGCTGGCCACGGCCTCGTCGCCCGGCGCCAGGCCAAGCATGGCCGCGCGCTGGGCCAGCAGCTCGCGCACCACCAGCGCCCGTGCCGCGCAGCGCTGCGCCTCGGCCAGCGATGGCGCGGGGTGGAAGGGGGTTTCCCGGGCGATATCGGCCTCGCTGAGCCGTGTGTCGCCCACCCGGATCACCGGCGTCGGGTTGTCCGGCAGGTTCTCGACGGCGATCATCTCCATGCTTGTTGCTCCTCAGCCGCGTCGGCGGACGATCTGGTAGCTGCGCCCGAAATAGCCCAGCGGAATGCTCCACACGTGCACCAGGCGGGTGAAGGGGAATAGCAGGATGATGGTCAGGCCGAGGAAGATGTGCAGCTTGAAGATCAGCGGCGTGCCGACCAGGAAGCTTGCCGCGTCGCCGCGCAGGAAGACGATCGCCTGGGCCCAGTTGGCCAACGCCACCATCATGCCGCCATCCAGGTGGTGCAGGGAGAAGACGATGGTCACCAGGCCCAGGATCGCCTGCAGCAGGAGCAGGGCGATGATCAGGTTGTCCATCAGGCTGGAGGTGGCGCGTACCCGCGGGTTGAACAACCGACGCCAGAGCAGCATGGCGCCGCCGATGACGCACAGCACCCCGGCGATGCCGCCGAAGACGATGGCCATCAGTTGCTTGTGCCCAGCGGAGAGGAAGGGCGCGTAGACCCAGTGCGGCGTCAGCAGGCCGACCAGGTGGCCGAAGAAGATCGCCAGGATGCCGATGTGGAACAGGTTGCTGGCCAGGCGCATGTGCTTGCTCGAAAGCATCTGGCTGGAGCCGGTCTTCCACGTGTACTGGCCATGGTCGTAGCGCAGCAGACTGCCGAGCAAGAACACGGTGCCGGCCAGGTAGGGGTAGAAGCCGTAGATCAGGTGGAGCAGGTAGCCCTCATGCATGATGCACCTCCTTTTCAGCGCCGGTCCGCAGCGGCGGACGGCATGACCTGGATGACCTGGGGGATCGCCTCGTGCTTGCGCTCGGCCAGGCGCCGGCCTGTGGCGGACTGCAGGCTGCAGTCCTGGTCGGACTGAGCCTCGAAGCGCACCGCTTCTTCTTCCCACACCGCGTCCAGCGCCTGGGGCGTGTTGTCCGGTGGCTCGACGCTGGCAGCCGGGCGTTGGGCATCGATGCTGTCGCTGGCGCCGATCAACGCGAGCAGGGCGCGAGGCACCAGGGCGTAGCGGCTGCCGCGCTCTTCCAGGCGTGCGCCGAGCATGGCGAGGATCGGTTGGATCTCGCCCAGCCACTGGCCGATTTCGTCGTGGGGCCGGGTGGAGAGGTACTCGAGGAACAACGGCAGGTGGTCTGGCAGCTCCCGGGCGTCGAGGGCGAACCCTGCGGCCTCGTACTCGGCCAGCAGGTCGACCATGGCCTGGCCTCGATCGCGGGACTCGCCGTGCACGTGCTCGAACAGCAGCAGCGAGGTGGCGCGACCACGGTCGAACAGCTCGACGTAGGCTTCCTCCAGGTCCAGCAAGTCGCCCTGGGCCAGTGCCTGGCACCACTGCGCCAGCTGGGCGCGCAGCGGTGCGGGCAGGCGCTGCTCGGCATCGAGGATGGCGATCGCCTCGGCACTGGCGGCCTGCAGTTCGCGGCTGGGGTAGTCGAGCAGCCGTGCCAGCACGCGCAGGCTGAGCAGGCCCACCTGTGGCGCCTGGCTGGCGTGATAGTCACCCATGGCGGCTGTCCTCCACCGGGTCGAACGTCTGCACCGGCTTGACCAGCGTGGTGGTCTGCTTGCGCCCGCCGAACAGGCTCACCTCGTTGCGCCCACCGTTGCAGCCGTCGCCGAAGGAGAAGCCGCAACCGCTGCGTTCGGCGAACACGTCGGGGATCTGTTCGCGGTGGCCGGTGGGGATGACGAAGCGGTCCTCGTAGTTGGCGATCGCCAGGTAGCGGTACATGTCCTCGCACTGGGCCTGGGTCAGGCCGACTTCGGCGAGCACGGCATCGTCGTCGCGGCCGTCCACATGCCGGGCGCGCATGTACACGCGCATGGCCATCAGCCGCTTGAGCGCCAGCACCACCGGCGCTTCCTCGCCGGCGGTGAGCATGTTGGCCAGGTAGCGCACGGGAATACGCAGCGACTCGATCTTCGGCAGGATGCCGTCGAATGCCACATGGCCGGCCTCGGCGGCGGACTGGATCGGCGACAGCGGCGGCACGTACCAGACCATCGGCAGGGTGCGGTATTCCGGGTGCAGCGGCAGGGCCAGGCGCCAGTCGATGGCCAGCTTGTACACCGGCGAGGCCTGGGCTGCGGCGATCACGCTGTCGGGCACGCCGTCGCGACGTGCCTGGGCGATCACCTCGGGGTCGTGCGGGTCGAGGAAGATCTCGCACTGGCGATGGTACAGGTCGCGGTCATCGGGCGAGGCGGCCACTTCCTCGATGCGGTCGGCGTCGTACAGCAATACCCCAAGGTAGCGGATGCGCCCCACGCAGGTCTCGGAGCAGACGGTGGGCTGGCCGGTCTCGATGCGTGGGTAGCAGAAGATGCACTTCTCGGACTTGCCGCTCTTCCAGTTGTAGTAGATCTTCTTGTACGGACAGCCGCTGACGCACATGCGCCAGCCACGGCACTTGTCCTGGTCGATCAGGACGATGCCGTCCTCCTCGCGCTTGTAGATCGCCCCGCTGGGGCAGGCGGCCACGCAGGCTGGGTTCAGGCAGTGCTCGCACAGGCGCGGCAGGTACATCATGAAGGTGTTTTCGAACTGGCCGTAGATGTCGGCCTGGACCTGGTCGAAGTTCACGTCCTTGCGCCGCTTGGCGAACTCGCTGCCCAGCAGTTCCTCCCAGTTCGGGCCCCATTCGATCTTCTTCATGCGCTGGCCGGAAATCAGCGAGCGCGGCCGCGCGGTGGGTTGGTGATCGCCCTCCTTGGCGCTGTGCAGGTGCTGGTAGTCGAAGGTGAACGGCTCGTAGTAGTCGTCGATCTCCGGCAGGTCGGGGTTGGCGAAGATGTTCGCCAGCACCCGCCACTTGCCGCCGATGCGTGGGTTGATCGAGCCGTCGGCGTTGCGCACCCAGCCGCCGTTCCACTTCTTCTGGTTCTCCCACTCCTTGGGGTAGCCGATGCCGGGCTTGGTCTCGACGTTGTTGTACCAGGCGTACTCGATGCCTTCGCGGCTGGTCCAGACGTTCTTGCAGGTCACCGAGCAGGTGTGGCAACCGATGCACTTGTCGAGGTTCAGGACCATGCCGACCTGGGAACGGATCTTCATTTCACGGCCTCCTGCTGGTAGTCGTTGCCTTCGTCGTCGAGCCAGTCGATGTTGCGCATCTTGCGGGCGATGACGAACTCGTCGCGGTTCGAACCCACCGTGCCGTAGTAGTTGAAACCGTAGGACAGCTGGGCGTAGCCACCGATCATGTGGGTCGGCTTGGGGCATACCCGGGTCACCGAGTTGTGGATGCCGCCGCGGGTGCCGGTGAGTTCGGAGCCGGGCATGTTGAGGATGCGTTCCTGGGCGTGGTACATCATCGCCATGCCCGGGCGTACCCGCTGGCTGACCACGGCACGGGCGGCGATGGCGCCGTTGGCGTTGTACAGCTCGATCCAGTCGTTGTCGGCGACGCCGATGGCGCGCGCGTCATCCTCGCTGATCCAGACGATCGGCCCGCCCCGGGACAGGGTCTGCATCAACAGGTTGTCGCTGTAGGTGGAGTGGATGCCCCACTTCTGGTGCGGGGTGAGCCAGTTCAGGGCGATTTCCGGGTTGCCGTTGCTGCGCGGCGCGGCCACGCTGGCGGCGGCCTTGGTGTCGATCGGTGGGCGATAGACCATCAGGCTCTCGCCGAAGGCGCGCATCCACGGGTGATCCTGGTAGAACTGCTGGCGGCCGGTGAGGGTGCGCCAGGGGATCAGTTCGTGGACGTTGGTGTAGCAGGCGTTGTAGCTCACGTGTTCGTCCTCCAGGCCCGACCAGGTGGGGCTGGAGATGATCTTGCGCGGTTGCGCCACCAGGTCGCGGAAGCGGATCTTCTCTTCCTCCTTGCGCCTGGCCAGGTGGCTGTGGTCGCGACCGGTGACCTTCGACAGCGCTTCCCAGGCCTTGACCGCCACCTGGCCGTTGGTCTCCGGCGCCAGGGTGAGGATCATCTCGGCGGCGTCCAGCGCCGAGGCCAGGCAGGGCCGGCCGGCCGCGGCGCCGGTCTGCTTGCGGTAGTTGAGCTGGCCGAGCAGCTCGACTTCCTCGCGCGTCTGCCAGGCGATGCCCTTGCCGCCGTTGCCGATGTCGTCCAGCAGCGGGCCGATCGAGCTGAAGCGCTCATAGGTCTCGGGGTAGTTACGGTGGACCTCGATCAGCGATGGCATGGTCTTGCCGGGGATCGGCTCGCATTCGCCTTTCTTCCAGTCGCGCACCTCGGGCTGGGCCAGCTCGCCGGGGCTGTCGTGCTGCAGGGGCAGGGTGACCAGGTCGGTCTCCTCGCCCAGGTGGCCGACGCACACGCGGGCGAAGGCCTGGGCGATGCCGTCGTAGATCTGCCAGTCGCTGCGCGCTTCCCAGGCAGGGTCGGTGGCGGCGGTGAGCGGGTGGATGAACGGGTGCATGTCGGAGGTGTTGAGGTCGTCCTTTTCGTACCAGGTGGCGGTGGGCAGCACCACATCCGAGTACAGGCAGGTGGTGGACATGCGAAAGTCCAGGGTCACCACCAGGTCGAGCTTGCCCTCGATGGGGGTGTCGCTCCACAGCACCTCTTCGGGCTTCTGCCCGCCGGCCTCGCCCAGGTCCTTGCCGAGCACGCCGTTGCGGGTACCGAGCAGGTACTTGAGCATGTACTCGTGGCCCTTGCCCGAGGAGCCGAGCAGGTTGGAGCGCCAGACGAACAGGTTGCGCGGGTGGTTCTGCGGGTTGTCCGGGTCTTCGCTGGCAAAGCGCAGCTGGCCGCTCTTGAGCTGGGCGACGGTGTAGTCGACCGTGCTCTGCCCGTTGGCCTTCGCCGCGGCGGCCAGGCGCAGCGGGTTGGTCGCCAGTTGCGGCGCCGAAGGCAGCCAGCCCATGCGCTCGGCGCGCACGTTGAAGTCCACCAGGCTGCCGCTGAAGTCCTGCGGGCGGGCCAGGGGTGAAAGCAGCTCGCTGACCTGCAGCTTTTCATAGCGCCACTGGCTGGAGTGGTTGTAGAAGAACGAGGTGCTGTTCATGTGCCGAGGCGGACGGTGCCAGTCCAGGGCGAAGGCCAGCGGTGTCCAGCCGGTCTGCGGGCGCAGCTTCTCCTGGCCGACGTAGTGCGACCAACCGCCGCCGCTCTTGCCCACGCAACCGCAGAGGATGAGCATGTTGATCAGCCCACGGTAGTTCATGTCCATGTGGTACCAGTGGTTCATCCCGGCACCGACGATGATCATCGAGCGGCCATGGGTCTTGTCGGCGTTTTCGGCGAACTCGCGTGCGATGCGGATCATCTGCGCCGCCGGCACGCCGGTGATCGCTTCCTGCCAGGCCGGGGTATAGGGCTTGAGCTGGTCGTACGCGGTGGCGCCGTCGTCCTCGCCGCTGCCGCCGACCGTGGCGACCAGGCCGCGGTCGATGCCGTAGTTGGCGGCGCTCAGGTCGAACACCGTGACGGCCAGTACCTCGCGGCCATCGGCCAGGCGCAGGCGCTTGGCCGGCACATGGTGGTGGATCACCTCGCGCAGCGGGACATGGGCGAAGTGCTGGCGCTCGATACCGCCGAAGTAGGGGAAGGCCACCCGCGCCACCTCGTCGTGGCGGCCGAGCAGCGACAGGCACAGCTTCACCTCGCTGCCTTGGGCCTCGACCGTCTCCAGGTTCCAGCGCCCGCTCTCGCCCCAGCGAAAACCGATGGAGCCGCGCGGCACCACCAGGCGCTCATGGGCCTCGTCCCAGGCCAGGGTCTTCCACTCGGGGTTGTTGGCCTGTTCCAGGTTGCCGGCGAAGTCGCTGGCGCGCAGTTGTTTGCCCGGCACCAGGCTGCCGTCCTCGCGCGGCTCCAGTTCGACCAGGATCGGCATGTCGGTGTAGCGGCGGATGTAGTCGGTGAAATAGGCACTGGGTTTCTCCAGGTGGAATTCCTTGAAGATCACATGGCCCATGGCGATCGCCAGGGCGGCATCGGTGCCTTGCTTGGCGCTCATCCACTCGTCGCAGAGCTTGGCGATCTCGGCGTAGTCGGGGGTGATGGCCACGGTCTTGGTGCCCTTGTAGCGCACCTCGGTGAAGAAGTGCGCGTCGGGGGTGCGGGTCTGCGGGACGTTGGAGCCCCAGGCGATGAGGTAGCCGGCGTTGTACCAGTCGGCCGACTCCGGCACGTCGGTCTGCTCGCCCCACACCTGCGGCGAGGCCGGTGGCAGGTCGCAGTACCAGTCGTAGAACGACAGGCACACCCCGCCGATCAGCGACAGGTAGCGGGTGCCGGCGGCATAGCTGACCATCGACATGGCCGGGATCGGCGAGAAGCCGGCGACCCGGTCGGGGCCGTATCGCTTGACGGTATGGACGTTGGCGGCGGCGATCAGCGTCTGCAGCTCGTCCCAGTCGCTGCGCACGAAGCCGCCACGGCCACGGATCGACTTGTAGCGCCGGGCCTTGTCGGGGTCTTCGACGATGCTGGCCCAGGCCAGCACCGGGTCGGGCTGGGCGGCCAGCGCTTCGCGCCAGAGCTGGATCAGCGCCTTGCGCACCATGGGGTACTTGAGCCGGTTGGCGCTGTACAGGTACCAGGAATAGCTGGCGCCGCGCGGGCAGCCGCGGGGTTCGTGGTTGGGCAGGTCCGGGCGGGTGCGCGGATAGTCGGTCTGCTGGGTCTCCCAGGTGACCAGGCCGTTCTTCACGTACACCTTCCAGCTGCAGGAGCCGGTGCAGTTCACCCCGTGGGTGGAGCGGGCGATCTTGTCGAACTGCCAGCGCTGGCGATAGCCGTCCTCCCAGGCGCGGCTCTCGTCGCGGGTCTCGCCGTGGCCTGCGGCGAACTGCGGCGGCCGCTTGACCAGGTAGCGCAGGCGGTCGATGAAGAAACTCATGGTCTTCCTCCTTGGCGATGGGATCGGCTAGCAGCGAACCTCGGCGTTGCGACGGGTGTAGTAGAACCAGGTCAGGACGATGCACAGCAGGTAGAACAGGATGAAACCGTAGAGCGCCCATTCCGGCCCGCCACTGAGGTCGAACGAGCTGCCGAACGACTTGGGAATGAAGAAACCGCCGTAGGCCGCCACCGCCGAGATGAAGCCCACCGCGGCGGCGGACTCCTTCTCGCCGAGCAGGGCCTGCTCGGCGGTGGGCAGGTCGGGGAACAGGCGGGGCGTCTGGATGCGGAAGATCGCCGGGATCATCTGCGTGGTGCTGGCATTGCCCACGCCAGAGAAGAAGAACAGCAGCAGGAACATCGCCAGAAAGCCCCAGAAGGCTCCCGGCTGGTCCTTGCCGGCGATGAAGAACAGCACGCCGGCCACGCACGCGGCCATCGCCACGTAGACCCACAGGCTGATGCGCGCGCCGCCGAAGCGGTCGGCCAGCCCGCCGGAGAAGGCGCGTGACAGGGCGCCGATCAGCGGGCCTAGAAAGGCGAACTTGAGCACGTCCACCGCCGGGAACAGGTGCCCGGCCAGCAGCGGGAAGCCGGCCGAGAAGCCGATGAAGCTGCCGAAGGTGCCGGTGTAGAGCACGCTCATCAGCCAGGTGTGCTTGCGCTTGAAGATCGCCATCTGGTCCCTGAACGACGACTTGGCGCTGGCGATGTCGTTCATGCCGAACCAGGCGGCCAGGGCCGCGGCGATGATGAACGGCACCCAGATGAAGCCGGCGTTCTGCAACCACAAGGGCGTGCCTTGCGCAGTGACCTGCGGCTCGCCGCCCAGGCTGCCGAACACCGCGGCGGTGATCGCCAGCGGCACCAGGAACTGCATGACGCTCACGCCCAGGTTGCCCAGCCCTGCGTTCAGGCCCATGGCACCACCCTTGGCCTGGCGGGGGAAGAAGAACGAGATGTTGGCCATGCTCGAGGAAAAGTTGCCACCGCCCAGGCCACACAGCAAGGCCAGGATGAGCATCACCAGGTAGGGTGTCTGCGGGTTCTGTACCGCGAAGCCGATCCACAGTGCTGGCAGCAGCAGCGAGGCGGTGGACAGCGCCGTCCAGCGTCGCCCGCCGAAAATCGGCACCATGAAGCTGTAGAAGATGCGCAGGGTGGCGCCGGACAAGCCGGGCAGGGCGGCGAGCCAGAACAGCTGGTTGGCGCTGTAGTCGAAGCCGGCCAGCGGCAGCTTGGCCACCACCACCGACCAGACCATCCAGATGGCGAAGCCCAGCAGCAGGTTGGGGATGGAGATCCACAGGTTGCGCGTGGCGATGCGTTTACCGGTATCGGCCCAGAAGGTCGGGTCCTCCGGGTGCCATTCGCGCAGCACGAAGCCGCTGGGCGTGGACAGCTCCGGCAGGTCGCGGCTTTCGCTGCGTTCGGCCCATTCCACCCGTTCGGCCATGCGGATCGCGTAGTGCATCCAGGCCAGTGCGGCAGCGGCGATCACGAACAGCAGCATGAAGCAGCTCTGCCAGATGCCGATCACGTCGTTGAGCATGCCGAAGGTCAATGGCAGCAGGAAACCGCCCAGGCCGCCCATCATGCCCACCAGGCCGCCGACCACGCCGACGTGCCCGGGGTAGTAGGTGGGGATGTGCTTGAACACCGCCGCCTTGCCCAGCGACATGAAGAAGCCCAGCACGATGATGATCACGGCAAAACCAGCCAGGCCCAGGTGCATGGCGAAGTCGATCTGGCCCTGCACGCCGGTGATGCTGTAGCGCGTCGGCGGGTAGCTGAGCAGGAAGGTGCACAGCGTCGACATGCCCAGGGTCCAGTACATGACCTTGCGCGCGCCATGGCGGTCCGACAGCCAGCCGCCGAGGATGCGGAACAGCGAGGCCGGCACCGTGTACAGCGCGGCGACCATGCCGGCGGCGGCCAGGCTCAGGCCGTAGACCTCCATCAGGTAGTGCGGCAGCCACAGGGCCAGGGCGACGAAGGCCCCGAAGACGAAGAAGTAGTACAGCGAGAAACGCCAGACGCGCAGCTCGGCCAGCGGCGCCAGTTGCTCGGCCAGGGGCAGCGGATGGGCCCGGCGCGAAGCGCTCTGCGGATCGCTCTTGGCCAGCAGGATGAACAGCACGCCCATGATCGCCAGTACGCTGGCGTACACCAGCGCCGCCCCGCGCCAGCCCAGGGCCAGCAGCAGGAAGGGGGCGGCGAAGTTGGTCAGGCCGGCGCCGACGTTGCCAGCGCCGAAGATCCCCAAGGCGGTGCCCTGGCGCTCGGGTTCGAACCAGGTGGCGGTGTAGGCGGTGCCGACGATGAAGGCGCCGCCGGCCAGGCCCACGCCCAGGGCCGCCAGCAACAGCAAGGCGAAGCTGGTGGCGAAGGTCAGCAGGTAGACGCACAGCGCCGACGCGAGCATGAGCAGGCCGAAGACCCAACGGCCGCCGTAGCGGTCGGTCCACAGGCCGAGGAAGATCCGCGAGATCGAGCCGGTCAGCACCGGCGTGGCCATCAGCAGGCCGAGCTGGGTGTCGCTGAGGGTGAATTCATCCTTGATCTGCAGGCCCAGGATGGAAAACAACGTCCAGACGGCGAAGCACAGGGTGAAGGCCAGGGTAGACAGGACAAGGGCGCGGTACTGATCTTTGGCTGGGACATTCGTGGCCATGCAAGCACTTCCTCCTGGAGTGCGAAAGCGACGGATGTGCGTCAGCCAGGGGCGTACACGGGGCTGGCCGAACCAGTCGCCTGCAAACGCCACCCGCCAGCCGAATCACGGTGTGTACTGCACGTTCTCGTTATAGGTGCTGCTTATGGGGCTACAGGCTAGATGGCAATCGTTTGGAGCGCCAATTTCCCGAGCACCACGAAGGGGCGCGTCCTTGCGCGCGCTCGCATAGCGTGGGCGACCTTAGAAACTGTACTTGGCCGTCAACATCAGGTTGCGTGGGTTGCCGTAGGTGTCGCCGCCATAGTCCACGGAGTTGGAGATGGAGGAGTAGTACTTGCGGTCGAAAATGTTGTTGGCGTTGAGCTGCAGGTCCAGGTGCTGGTTGACCTGGTAGCCGGCCATCAGGTCGGTGATGGCGTAGCCGCCTTGCTCCAGTCGGTAGCTACCGCCATCGCCCAGGGCGATGTCGTTGTACATGCGGCTCTGCCAGTAGACGTTGCCACCGACGCGCAGTTTCTCCAGCGGGCCTTGGAAGCGGTAGGTGCTCGACAGCTTGAACAGGTGTTCCGGGGTGTCGGTGTCGAAGCGCTGGTTCTCGGTCTGGGGGTTGGCGTCATCCTTGATGGTGTGGACGCGGGCGTAGGTGTAGCCGGCGCCGACCTGCCAGTTTTCGGTGAGCGCACCTTGCAGCTCCATGTCGATACCCTGGCTGCGCACCTTGCCCGAGGCTTCGTAGCAGGACGCTTGCGGGCAGTTGGGTACGAAGATCCGCACGGCACGGTTTTCCTGGTCGACCCGGAACAGGGCCAGGCTCGCGTTCAGCGCACCGTCGAAGTACTCGCCCTTGATGCCGATCTCGTAGTTCTTGCCCTCGATCGGCTTGACCGGGCTGCCGGAGATGCCCTTGGAGCTCTGCGGGGTGAAGATGTCGCTGTAGCTCACGTAGACCGAGTGGTGATCGTCGAGGTCGTAGATCAGGCCGGCGTAGCGGGTGACGTTACGGGTGACCTTGTAGTCGTTGTCGCTCTCGCGGTCGTCGTAGTCGTACCAGTCCAGGCGCCCGCCGAGGATCAGCTTGAGCGGGTCGGCCAGGCTCAGGCGGGTGGTCAGGTACACGCCTTCCTGGTTGGTGACTTCCCGGCGGTTGTCGGTATGGACGAAGTTCGGCTTGGCGCCGTTGAGCGGCCAGTTCATGTCATAAGGGCTGTAGTTGCGGGTGGTCATGTCGTAGATGCGCTTGCTGGCGCCCACCACCAGTTCATGGGTGCGGCCCAGCGCTTGGAAGGGGCCGCTGGCGAAGGCGTCCAGGCCCGCCTGGTTCTCCTGGTGGCCGGCCTGGTAGACGGTCCGGGTCAGTGGGCCGAGCCAGCGCGACTGGTAGGAGCCGGAGAACAGGGCGTCCTGCTCGGAGTAGTTGGCATTGACCTGCAGCTTCCAGTCGTTGGCCAGGCGCTGCTGCACTTCGGCGAAGACCGTGTTGATCTCCTGGTCCTTGTTTTCCCAGTCGGTGCCTGGGTTGTACGAGCGCGGCAGGTCCAGGTGATGCCCGTCCAGGCCGACGGGGATGGCGCCCCAGAAGAAATTGGTCTTGTCCTTCTGGTGGGAGAAACCGAGGGTCAGGGTGGTGTCCTCGCCCAGGTCGGCCTCGGTGATCGCGTAGAACAGGCCGTGATCTTCCTCCACCCCGTCGCGGAAGCTGTTGGCGTCCTGGTACGAGGCCACCACCCGGCCACGCAGGGTGCCGCTGTCGTTGAGCGGGCTGGAGGCGTCGATCTCGCCACGGTAGTTGTCCCAACTGCCGGCTGCGCCGGTCAGGGTGACCTTCTGTTCGGCCAATGGGCGCTTGCGCACCAGGTTGACCGCCGCCGACGGGTTGCCGGCACCGGTGACCAGGCCGGTGGCGCCACGGACGATCTCGACCCGGTCGAACATCGCCAGGTTCGGCTGGGCACCGACGATCCAACCCTGGTAGCCACTCGGGATGCCGTCATACATGAGGTTGTCGATGTCGAAGCCGCGGGCCGAGTACGTCTGGCGGCCCGGGCCGTTGGAGAAGTCGAGGAACAACCCAGGCGTGGCCTGGACCACGTCGTTGATGCTGGTCATGGCCTGGTCGTCCATGCGCTGGCGGGTGATCACGGTCACCGCTTGTGGGGTCTCGCGCATGCTCAGCGGCAGCTTGGTGGCGGTGGACATGGCGCCGCTGGTGTAGGAGCCCGAACCCTCGGTGATGCTGCCCAGTTGTTGGGAGTTGATCTCGGTGGCACCCAGCTCCAGGGTCACTGGCGGGGCCTGGTCCTGGGGCTCGCTGCGCTCGTCGGCCAGTGCAGGGGCGAGGGTCGCCATGCAGATGGCCATGGCCAGCAGGTTGCGGGTGGGGGTGAAGCAAGGTCGTGGGGTGAGACGCGACATGGCGAAGGGTTCCTGGTGGCGCTTATTGTTAATAAAGGTATTTATGAGAACTATTAGCAATAAGTGTGTCAGGTTTTGTCGCGGCGAAAAAGTCAGGTGCGGTAGAAATTCAATGAAATTTTCACATTTGCCTGGGGCGCGGGGAGGGGGCAGGTATGCGCCAGGGGGGCATCGGCCTCGATGCCCCCCTGGCGCCAGAGTGGAGGCATTCAGAAAAATGCGCTAACAATCTAGTGGGTTGACTTCGCTTGTGAGGCTGATGCCAGACACAGGGGGCGGCGCGTGAGCTGGTCGGCAAGACCCGGCAGGAAGAGCCATGGAGACCATATCGAGGCACAGCGCCTTGCAGGAGGAAAACATGATCAAGTTGAGGTGGGTCCTGGTGGGCCTGACGTGCGGGATGCTCAATGCCCAGGCGGCCGAGACCCGGCAGGTCGACGTCATGCTGGTGGGTGGCGGCATCATGAGTTCGACCCTGGCCATCTGGCTCAACGAGCTGGAGCCGGGCTGGTCCATGGAGATGGTCGAACGCTTGGACAAGGTGGCCGAGGAAAGCTCCAACGGCTGGAACAACGCCGGGACCGGCCACTCCGCCCTGGCGGAGCTGAACTACACGCCGGAGAAGGACGGCAAGATCGACATCAGCAAGGCCATCGAGATCAACGAATCGTTCCAGGTTACCCGGCAGTTCCTTGCCTGGCAGGTCAAGCAAGGGGTGCTGAAGAACCCGCGCTCGTTCATCAACACCACGCCGCACATGAGCTTCGTCTGGGGGGACGACAACATCCGCTTCCTGAAGAAGCGCTACGAGGCGCTGCAGGCCAGCCCGCTGTTCAAGCCCATGCAGTATTCCGAGGACCCGGAGCAGATCCGCAAATGGGTGCCGTTGATGATGGAAGGGCGTGATCCGAACCAAAAGCTGGCTGTCACCTGGACGCCCATCGGCACCGACGTCAACTTCGGCGAGATCACCCGGCAGTACGTGTCCTACCTGCAAGGCCAGCCGAACTTCGACCTGAAGCTGTCGACCGAGGTCCAGGACATCACCCGCAACGACGATGGCTCCTGGCACGTCGAGTACAAGAACCTCAAGGACGGCAGCAAGGCCGCCACCGATGCCAAGTTCCTGTTCATCGGCGCCGGAGGCGCCGCGTTGCCGTTGCTGCAGAAATCCGGCATCGACGAGGCCAAGGACTACGCGGGCTTCCCGGTGGGTGGGTCGTTCCTGGTGACCGACAACCCGGCCATCGCCCAGCGGCACATGGCCAAGGCCTATGGCATCGCGGCGACGGGTGCGCCACCGATGTCGGTACCGCACCTGGACACCCGAGTGCTCGATGGCAAGCGCATGATCCTGTTCGGGCCGTTCGCCACCTTCTCCACCCGTTTCCTCAAGGAGGGTTCGCTGCTCGACCTGTTCGCCAGCATGTCGGTGCACAACACCTGGCCGATGGTGCGTGTCGGCGTACGTGAGTTCGACTTGGTGCAGTACCTGATCGGCCAGCTCCTGCAGTCGGACGACGACCGTTTCGAGGCGCTGCGCACCTACTTCCCCGAAGCGAAGCAGCAGGACTGGCGCTTGTGGCAGGCCGGCCAGCGGGTGCAGATCATCAAGAAGGACGAGGAGCTGGGTGGGGTACTCAAGCTCGGTACCGAAGTGGTCGCCTCCAAGGACGGCAGCATCGCCGGACTGCTGGGCGCTTCGCCAGGTGCCTCGACCGCGCCGCCGATCATGCTCGACCTGATGCAGAAGGTGTTCAAGGACAAGATGGCCTCCGCCCCTTGGCAGGAAAAGCTGCACCAGATCATCCCGTCCTACGGGATCCGCCTGAACGATCACCCGGACAAGGTCCAGCAGGTGTGGACCTATACCAACGAGGCGTTGCAACTGGCGCCGCCACCGACAGGCGAGACGCAGGTCGCCGCGCCTTAGGTGAGCCCTTGGGGGCGCGTAGCGGCCCCAGGATCCTGCGGCCTATCGCTCAGGACACCGGCATGCGCGCCGTCAGGTTCTGCCGCATGTAGTCGAGAAAGCGCCGCTGGAACAGCATCGTGTGTTCATGCGCGGCCCTTTCCGCCGCGTCGGCGTCGCGGGCGGCGATGGCCTCGATCATGTCTTCATGGTCACGCCCCAGTTGCTGCGTACCGGCCGAGCTGACGATATGGTCGAAGTGCAGGTGCAACAGCCGCTGGCCCTCGCCGAGCAGGCGCTCGTAGTAGGTGATGAAGTAGGGGTTGCGCCCGGCCTGGGCGACGGCCATGTGGAAGGCCTTGTTCAGCTCGGACATGGCCTGGAAGTCGCTTGTGGTCACGGCCTCGAGGTAGGCGGCATCGGCCTGGCGGATATGCGCCAGGTCCTCGTCGCGATGCTGGGTCGCCGCCAGCCGGGTGACCGCGCGCTGGATCAGGTCCAGGGCGCTGATGTAGTTGGGGAATTCCGCGATCTCGAACGGCGTCACCAGGGTGGTGCGGTTGGGCAGGATGGTCACCAGCCCCTCGGTGATCAGCCGCGCCAGGGCATCGCGCACCGGCGAGCGGGACAGGCCGAACTGGGCGGCCAGGGACACTTCGTCCAATTGCACGCCGGGCTTGAGCTTGAGGGTGAGGATCTGCTTGCGCAGTTCCTCGTAGATGTAGCGACCGCTGTGGCGGCGTGCGCCGCCTTCGGTTTCGTTGTCTTTGGCCATCGTCAGGTCTCGGTTGGGCTGGACCGTATCATACAGGCGGGCCGCGCTGGTTATCACCAACCGGCCCGCCGAGCAGCAGCCTTCAACGAGCTTGGGCGCCTATGGCAGGGACAGGCATCAGCGTGCGTCGGGGACGATGAGCTGCGCCGGCGCCTCGGCGGCCCGGCGCCGGGCCACCCAGTAGTACAGCACGCTGGGCACTACCAGGCCGATCAGCCATGACACGTCGACACCCCCTAGGTGGGCGACCATGGGGCCGGTGTACAGCTTGGTGTCGATGAACGGCATCTGCACCAGCACGCCAACGGTGTAGACGATGATGCCCGGCCAGTTCCAGCGCCCGTAGCGGCCATTGGGGTCGGCCAGGGCGGGGATGTCGTAGCGCTCGCGGGTGATGAAGTAGTAGTCCACCAGGTTGACCGCGCTCCAGGGCACGAAGAAGGTCAGCAGGAACAGGATGAACGACTTGAACGCCGTGAGGAACGAATGCTGCCCGAGCAGGGCCACCAGGGTCGCCGCGCCGACGATGGCCAGGACGAAGAGCAGGCGCTGGAGGCGGCTGATCTGCAGGTGGCCGCGAAAACCGCTGATGATGGTGGCGATGCACATGAAGCTGCCATAGGAGTTCAGCGTCGAGATGGTCACCTTGCCGAAGGCGATGCTGAAGTACAGCAGCGCCGCGGTGGTGCCAGCGCCACCCAGGCCGACGATGTAGGCCACTTCGCGCCCGGAGAACTGGCCCCCGGCGATGGCGGCGGCGAAGACCCCGAGGATCATCGACGCCTGGGCGCCGATCACCGAGCCGAGGCCGGCGGCGAGGAAGGTCTTCAGCGGCGAAGTGCCGCTGGGCAGGTAGCGCGAATAGTCGGCGACGTAGGGCCCGAAGGCGATCTGCCAGGACGCGGCCAGCGACACCGCGAGCAGGAAGGTCGCCCAGCTGAAGTGGCGGTTATCAAGCAACTGGCCGATGTCGGCCAGCATCAGGATACGACTGAACAGGTAGACGAAGGCGATGATCCCCAGCACGCTGGCCAGCCGGCCGATCCAGTGGATCACCCGGTAGCCGGCCAGGGTGGCCAGTACGATGACCCCGGCGAAGACCAGGATGCCGGTGCTGTCGCTGACGTCGAGCAACTGGCCGATGGCCTGCCCGGACAGCACCGTGCCGGTGGCGGTGAAGCCCAGGTACATCAGGCACACCAGGACCATGGGGATGGCGGCGCCGTACACGCCGAACTGCACCCGGCTGGAGATCATCTGCGGCAGGCCCAGGCGCGGCCCCTGGGCGGCGTGCAGCGCCATCACCGTGCCGCCGACCAGTTGGCCGAGCAGCAGCCCGATCAACGACCAGAACACATCGCCGCCGAGCACCACGGCCAGGGCGCCGGTGACGATGGCGGTGATCTGCAGGTTGGCTCCCAGCCACAGGGTGAACTGGCTGTAGACGCGTCCATGGCGTTCAGCTTCGGGGATGTAGTCGATCGAACGCCGTTCGATCACGGGGTTGCTGGACATCGGGTGGCTCCGCTTCGTTGTTGTTGTGGGGGCGACGGCCATCGTCAGGACGCGGGGTGGATGACCTTGGCTTATATGAGCATGTATATACAAGATTGGTCAACTACCGGCAGGGGTATTCCGTGCGAACGGAGCCCCCGTGGATAGAGGGCTTTACAGGGGACTGTTGCGCAAGGCTGGCCCCCAACTGTGCTGGTCCGCGTGGAAGGAATAGCCTTATGCTGTAACGAAATATGTCTAGAACGCCGAAGAAGGAAAGGCCAATGCCGCTCAAGGACTTGCTGATCGCCCTGGTCGTGATCATTGCATGGGGAGTCAACTTCGTGGTCATCAAGATCGGCCTCGATGGCCTGCCGCCCATGCTGCTCGGCGCCTTGCGCTTCGCCCTGGTGGCCTTCCCGGCGATCCTTCTGGTCAAGCGGCCGAAGCTGCCCTGGCGCTGGCTGTGCGCCTATGGCGCGACCATCTCCCTGGGCCAGTTCGCGTTCCTCTTCCAGGCCATGTACAGCGGCATGCCACCGGGGCTGGCGTCGCTGGTGCTGCAATCCCAGGCCTTCTTCACCCTCGGTTTCGCCGCGCTGTTTCTGGGCGAGCGCCTGCGTCTGGCCAGCCTGCTGGGGTTGCTGGTGGCCGCTGGCGGGCTGGCTCTGATCGGTAGCGAAGACAGTGGGCACGTGCCGTTGCTGGCGCTGTTGCTGACCCTCTGTGCCGGTGCCATGTGGGGCATGGGCAACATCATCACTCGCCGTTTCGGTTCGGTGGACCTGGTGGCGCTGGTGATCTGGGGTGGGTTGATTCCGCCGCTGCCATTTTTCGCCTTGTCCTGGTGGCTGGAAGGGCCTGAGCGCATCGGCCATGCGCTGGCCCATATCGGCTGGAGTTCGGTGCTGGCCCTGGCCTACCTGGCCTTCGTCGCTACCATGCTCGGCTACAGCCTGTGGAGCACGTTGCTGTCGCGCCATCCGGCGGGCAAGGTGGCGCCATTCTCGCTGCTGGTGCCGGTGATCGGGCTGAGTTCCTCGGCCTGGCTGTTGGGCGAGCGCCTGACTGCGGTACAAGGCTGGGGCGCGTTGTTGGTGATGTTGGGGCTGCTGATCAATGTCTTCGGCCCGCGTCTGGGCCAGCGCCTGCGGGCGGCCAGCGCGCACTGAAACACGCTGCAAGCGGCAAGAAGAAGCAGGCGGCGCCTATGCGAGCCGGGCACGGTCCTGGCATTGGAGCTTGGGATGCCGCCGGTCGGGTACGGGAGGGCTGCCCAGGCGGTCCGCAAATGACCGGCTAGTCTCACTTCAACGGACCGTCGTTTATCTAGACAAGCACGCTGCTTGTCGGCGCGGTCGTCATTGGAGGGAGACAGGGCATGAGCGAATCCTTTTTCGAAGACATGAACGATGCATTTCCCATCAACAGCCAGGTGCGCTGCGGCCAGTCGGCGTTTCGCCTGGGCTTTGCCAACATGACGCTGGACGAATCGGAGCAACTGCAGCCTGCACATCTGCAGCGCAGCAAGAAAGGCCGCTTCACGCCGCGGGTGCCACAGAAGAAGTGAATCCCGCCAGCGCCCCGTTCAGGGGCGCTGGGTTGTTCGTTGCCGATCCATCGGGAGGCCACCTGCAGTCTCGACGGTTACCCCGCCCGACGGCGGGTTTTTTTCGCATTCCTTGATCCTGCTCATGGCATCGGCGGGTTGCCCTCGCCGGATGGCCACGGCTGTGCTTTTCTTGCGCGGCATTGTCAGAAAGGGAGGATGGTTGCCATGCGAGTCAGGGAAGAGACGTATTGGGAGTGGGCCGATGCCCACCTGCATAGCCGTTGCCACGATGAGGTATTGAGCGACGGCACCACCCTCGATGTACAGGTGCGGCTGTCGCGGCTGGGGGCGACGCAACTGTTCCTCGGCCTGTACGCCCGGGGTGGCAAGGCCCTGGTGGAGGAGTACTACCCATCGCGCCCCGGCGAGACCATGACCCGTGCGCTGGTGTGGGGCGTGGAGCGGGCGCGGGCTCTGGCGATCGGTGCCGTGGCATTGCCGGAGCGTCGGCGGCGTCAGGCTTGAGGATGCCGGTTGCGGCTGGCCTGGACGATGCGCTGGGCCGGCACCCGCAGCTGGCGCAACAGATACTCGGCGAAATCCGCAGGCCAAGGTTGCAGGGCGATGGCCTGGGCCATGCAGGTCAGCCAGATGTCGGCCTGCGCCTGATCGATCGGCCACTGGGCATGGAACGACGGGATGGCGATCGAGCCATAGCGTTCGCTGTACAGGCGAGGCCCGCCGAGCCAGCCGCTGAGAAAGCAGGCCAGCTTGTCCCGCGAGCTTGCCAGGTCGTCCGGGTGCATACGCCGTACGCTCGCAGCCTCGGGGTTTTCATCCATCAGCCGATAGAAGTCGTCGACCAGCCGGCGCAGGCCGTCGATACCACCGGCGGCCTGGTAGGAGGCATCGCCGGTGCCGTAGGCGGGAGTGTTCATCGGGGGCTCCGGGAAACAGGGGCGGGCATTGTAGCAGGCATGAAAAAGCCCGGCGTTGTGGGCCGGGCTCAAGAGATGGCGGTACGACTCAGTTCAGTGGGTCGATCACCTTGACTGCCTGCCGCTCACGGGCGGCGGGCCATTCTTGTTGCAGGGTCTGCAGGACGCGACCGACGAACTCGGTGTCGGCGGCGGCCTTCTTGCCGACGTAGCCCTGGCCACGGCGGTAGACCTTGAAGCGGGCGCGCATGCTGGGCATGTGCGATTCGAATTCATCTTCGACCGTGTTGGGCGGCAGGCGGTCGAGGCGTACCTCGCCGGTCTGGCTGACCCACAGCAGA
Source organism: Pseudomonas sp. I2 (assembly GCF_040984075.1). Classification (NCBI taxonomy): domain Bacteria; kingdom Pseudomonadati; phylum Pseudomonadota; class Gammaproteobacteria; order Pseudomonadales; family Pseudomonadaceae; genus Pseudomonas; species Pseudomonas sp. I2. The sequence goes on along the minus strand of NZ_JBCGFQ010000043.1, from coordinate 15,057 downwards.
TGGTCGTCGAGGCTGTCCTTGCGCGCGGCGAACAGCTGGGCCAATTGGTCGATCGTGGGATTGTTGTTCAAGTTCATCATAAAGCCCCCATTACCCGTCAGTTAGTGATTTCGCACTCGGCGCCACAACGTGTAGCGCACTACCAAGGCTGCTACAGCAGCATCGCAACAGGGGCTTTCTCACGCTGCCTTTTGGACAGTTTCCCTCTCCACGGACGGCCTGCGTTACCGCGCAGGCCGTCTGGAACACCCTTGCCACCGCTCCCGATCGGGGAGACGGCTTCATCATGCCCAAGGGCGATGAACGGCGTCAACCGTTTTGTAGTGAAAATTTTTCCGCACTACATCTTGTCGGACAATCCTGCGTGCACGGCTCAGGCGACGCCGTTGTCGCCGTGCCGGAGAAAGCCTGCACGTTGGCACAGGCGGGCGTGGTAGGCATCCAGCGCGGGCAGGGGCGGGTGCGCCAGCGGGGTGCGCCGCCAGCGGTTCAGCGACAGGCCGATCACCACGTCGGCCAGGCTGAAGTCGCCGCCGGCGACATAGGCCGCGGTGTCCTGCAAGCGCCGCTCGAGCAACTGCATCTTCGCCATCCACTGCGCGCACGACGCTTCCAGCAGAGACGGGTCGCGATGGGCCGGGGACTGGCGTACCAAGGCCATGAAGGCATAGCGCCAGGCGTCGTTGAGGTCGGTGGCCTGCCAGTCCAGCCACTGGTCGACGCTGGCGCGGGCACGGGGCGTGGCAGGGTAGAGGTGTTCGCCAGCGTGCTGGTTGGCCAGGTAGCGCAGGATGCTGTTGGACTCCCACAGCACGAAGTCGCCATCGACGATCACCGGCACCGTGGCGTTGGGGTTGAGCGCCAGGAACTGCGGGGCGTCGGTGGGCTGGAAGCCACTGCCCCAGTCCTCCCGTTGGTAGGGCAGGCCCAGTTCGTCGCAGGTCCACAGGACCTTGCGCACGTTGATCGATGAGGCCTTGCCGAGGATTTTCAGCATGTCATGGCTCCAGGTTGGAAGGGGCTGATGGGGCGAGGCGGGCCTCGAGGTGTCCGTTCGGCGATACGGCTGGGGGTTCCGGCGTTAGCGGCGGGAGACGGCAGACCTTATCGTCTGGCCTTGGACAATGACAAGATGGACCCTGCCATGAAGTACCTGCGCATGCTTTTCGACAATTTCACCCTGGCCCTGCTCGGGGTGGTCCTCGTCGCCACCGTGCTGCCCTGCTCGGGCGACGGCGCGGTGTTCTTCGGCTGGCTGACCAACCTGGCCATCGGCCTGCTGTTCTTCCTGCATGGCGCCAAGCTGTCGCGCGAGGCGGTCATCGCCGGGGCCAGCCACTGGCGTCTGCACTTGCTGGTGTTCGCCTGCACCTTCGTGCTCTTCCCGCTGCTGGGCCTGGCATTCAAGCCGCTGTTCGTGCCGCTGGTGGGCAACGAGCTGTACCTGGGCGTGCTCTACTTGTGCGCGCTGCCGGCCACTGTGCAGTCGGCGATCGCCTTCACTTCGCTGGCGCGCGGCAACGTGCCAGCGGCGATCTGCAGTGCCGCGGCGTCCAGCCTGCTGGGCATCTTCCTGACGCCTTTGCTGGTGATGTTGCTGCTCGGTGCCAGCGGCGACACCGGCTCGGGGCTGGATGCGGTGCTCAAGATCACCCTGCAACTGCTGGTGCCTTTCGTGGCCGGGCAAGTCGCCCGGCGCTGGATCGGGGCGTGGGTCAAGCGCAATGCACGCTGGCTGAAGCTGGTGGACCAGGGTTCGATCCTGTTGGTGGTCTTCACGGCGTTCAGCGAAGCGGTGGTCACCGGGCTGTGGCACACCGTCTCGCCAGAGCACCTGGCCGGGTTGTTCGCGGTGTGCGGCATTCTCCTGGCCGTGGTGCTGTTCGGCACGCGGCTGCTCGGGCGCCTGCTTGGGTTCGACCTGGAGGATCGCATCACCATCCTCTTCGCCGGGTCGAAGAAGAGCCTGGCCACCGGTGTGCCCATGGCCCAGGTGTTGTTCGTTGGCGGCGGTATCGGGGCGATGATTTTGCCGCTGATGCTGTTCCACCAGATCCAGCTGATGGTCTGTGCGGTACTGGCGCAGCGGTACGCCAGCCGAGAGGAGGCGGGGGCGGCAGAGGCGCAGCGCTGTTCCTGACGGGCCAGCGCCCCCTCTCGCAGCCTGCTTGCAACTCAGCGCCGCCGCCCCGCCGCACGCTCGCGCAGCACCTTGGCCACCTCGGCCTCGATCGCGTAGGCCGGCCCCTCGAGCGCCTGGTAGTCGCGGGTGTAGCGCTGGGCGAATCCCTCCACCCCTAGCGTCTGGTACTGCTGCACATGCATGAGTTCATGGGCCCAGAGCGCGACGTTGTCCTCGGCATCCCGGGCATGGCGGAAGATGATGGTATCGATCAGTGTCACCGCATTCACATCCGGATTGTGCAACAGCGCATTGGCCGCGCTGACCTGCTGTTCGTCGCCGACCCGGTAGCGCACCGCGTCGAGCACGGCGAAGTCGTACCAGGGCTCGAGCTGGGCGCGGATATGCAGAGGGATCGGCTGGGTACCGCTGGCCGTGGCCTCGTCGCGGGCCTGGCGCAGGGCGAAGGCGAGGCTCGAGGAGGCCATGCGCTCGACGTCCTCCAGTACCTTGCCGGCCTGCCCGGGATCGATCGGGGCGCAGAAGCAGCCCATCAGGCACACCTGGTATTGCCCTGGCGGGCACGCGTTCTCGGCCGCCGCCGGGAGCGCCAGGACCAGGCCGAGAAAGGCGCTAGCGAGTTTCATCCAGTGCCCTCGCGACGACCTGCCGGCTGGCCTCCAGTACCCGGGCCTGCACCGCTTCGCTGGCGAGCATGCGGGCGACCACCAGGGCACCGACGCATTGGCTGATCAACGCCCAGGCCAGTTCACCATCCTCCAGGGTCGCGCTCCAGGCCGTGTGCAAGGCCACCAGCCAGTGCTCGGCCTCCTCACGGACCTCGCGCCCGGCGCGGGCGATCTCCACGCCCAGCGGCGGCAACGGGCAGCCGCCCTCGGCATTGTGCAGGTGCGCCAGGCTCAGGTACTGCTCCAGGCAGCGTTGCAGGCGCTCGCGGCTGGCGCCTTGTTCGGCCAGGCGAGCCAGTGGGCTGTTGGACAGCTCGCGCCGCACCACCTCGGTGAACAGGTCGTCCTTGGACGGAAAGTGGTTGTAGAACGCACCGCCGGTCAGGCCGATGGCCTTCATCAGCCCGGCCACGCCGGTGGTGGCGAAACCGCCGCGCTTGGCCAGCGCGCCGCTGCTGGCCAGCAGTTTCTCGCGGGTCTGTTGCTTGTGCTCGGTGGAGTAGCGCATCGAGGAACCTCTGGGCGCGGGCTTGACGATGGTCGCGATCATAACATAGCGTTCGTTTACTAAACGATCATTTATCAAAAGGAGGCGCCGATGTCCGCACAACCCAAAGTGGCCCTGGTGATCGGGGCGGGCGATGCCACTGGTGGGGCGATCGCCAAGCGCTTCGCCCGCGAGGGCTACATCGCCTGCGTCACCCGGCGCCAGGTCGACAAGCTGCAACCGCTGCTGGACGAGATCCGTGCCGCCGGTGGCCAGGCCCATGGCTTCGGCTCCGACGCACGCAAGGAGGATGAAGTGGCGGCGCTGGTCGAGACCATCGAGCGTGACATCGGCCCGATCGAGGTCTTCGTCTTCAATATCGGCGCCAACGTGCCTTGCAGCATCCTCGACGAGACGCCGCGCAAGTACTTCAAGATCTGGGAAATGGCTTGCTTCGCCGGCTTTCTCACCGCCCAGGCGGTGGCCCGGCGCATGGTCACCCGCGCGCGCGGCACGCTACTGTTCACCGGCGCCACGGCCGGTACCCGGGGCGCCGCCGGGTTCGCTGCCTTCGCTGGGGCCAAGCATGGCCTGCGTGCGTTGGCCCAGAGCATGGCGCGCGAGCTGGGGCCACGGAACATCCATGTGGCCCACGTGGTGGTGGATGGCGCCATCGATACGGCGTTCATCCGTGACAGCTTCCCCGAGTGCTACGCACTCAAGGACCAGGACGGTATCCTCGATCCGGCGCACATCGCCGACAGCTACTGGTTCCTGCATGCCCAGCCACGGGATGCCTGGACCTTCGAACTGGACCTGCGCCCGTGGATGGAGCGCTGGTAGCCACTGTTGCCGAGAAAAAAGGACCACGTCATGAGCAAGCACGTCGAATTCTTCTTTGACTTGGGCAGCCCGGCCAGCTACCTGGCCTGGACCCAACTGCCCACCCTCTGTACCCGCCACGGCGCTACGTTGCGCTACCGGCCGATGTTGCTGGGCGGGGTGTTCAAGGCCACGGGCAATGCGTCGCCGGTGATGGTCCCGGCCAAGGGCCGCTACATGTTCGATGACCTCAAGCGTTTCGCCGACCGCTACGGCGTGCCATTCGGCTTGCCGCCGGGCTTTCCGGTGAACACGTTGACCCTGATGCGCGGCGCCATCGGCATCCAGTTGCGGGCACCGGAGCGCTTCGAGGCGCTGCTCGAGGTATTGTTCAACGGGCTCTGGGTACACCGGCGCAATCTTGGCGAGGCGGCGGTGCTGGACGAAACCCTGGAGCAGGGTGGCTTCGACCCCGCGGTGTTCCATGCACTGGTTGCCCAGGCCGAGGTCAAGGAGGCGCTCAAGCGGGCGACGGAGGAGGCGGTGGCACGGGGTGTGTTCGGCGCGCCGACCTGCTTCGTCGGCGAGCGGATGTTCTTCGGCCAGGACCGCCTGGATTTCGTCGAGGAGGCCCTGGCGCGCGCCTGACCTGGGCGCCGGTCAGAAGTTGGCCGGGGTGTTGGCGCTGATGATTTCCGCTTCGTCCGGGCCGATGTTCTTGAAGCTGTGCGGCAGCGTGGTGGGGATGTAGTAACCATCGCCGGAGTTGAGGACGCTCACCTGGCCATCGACCCACAGTTCGATGGTGCCCCGGGTGACCAGGCCGCATTCTTCGCCTTCGGAATGCACGATCGGCTCGCCGGAGTCGGCGCCGGGCGCATAGAGCTCGCGCAGCATGCGCATCTGCCGGCCTTCGACGCTGGCGCCGACCAGCAGCATGCGCAGGCCGTTGCGGCCCAGGTCGGGCTGCTCGCCCGCACGGAACACGTAGCGCTCTTCCCGCACCGGCTCGTCGAAGGCGAAGAACTCGGCCAGGGTCATGGGGATCCCTTCGAGCAGTTTCTTCAGGGAACTGACCGAGGGGCTGACGCGGTTCTGCTCGATCTGCGAGATCGTCGAGTTGGTCAGGCCGCTGCGGCGGGCCAGTTCCCGTTGGGAGAGGTTGTTGCGTTCACGCACCAGTTTGAGTCGTGTCCCCGTGTCCATAGCCGCCTTGTAGTAAGAGGTGTCAAAAATAATGGGCGACGCATTAAAACACACTCTGGGCGGCAACGCGCTGTGCTTGTCAGCGGCGTTGCGCGCCGGGCATCGGCCACAGGCCGACCAGCAGCAACAGGGCCGCCACCGCCAGGAACGGCAGGCGCGGGTCGAGCGCATAGACCAGGGTACCGGCCAGGGGCCCGACTACCGCGCCCATGCCCTGGGCGGCGCCGACCGAACCTGCGGTAGCGCCCTGTTCCGAGGCCTGCATGGCATTGGCCGCCAACGCCGAGAAGGCCGGGAAGACGAAGCCCATGCCGGCCGCGGCGACGAAGAACGAGGCCCACAGCCAGGGGGCGCTGAGGGCCAGGGCGGCGCAGGCGAAGCCCAGGGCCGACACGCTGGCGCCAACCCGGATCATCTTCAGCGGTGGCCACTGCAATCGACGCAGCAGCACCTGCGCCAGGATCAGCGCCACGCCGACCGTGGTCAGGGCGATGCCGGCGACCTGGGCCGCCTCGGCCGAGCCCAGTTGCAGGCGGTCGAGAGCGAAGAACCCCACGGTGATCTGCACCACCGTCACGCTGAGCATGGCGCTGAAGGCCACCAGCAGTGGGCGGCGCAGGCGCGGGTCGGCCAGGCGTACCGGGCTGGGTGCATGGCGCTGGGGCAGGGGTTGCGGCTTGAGCTTGAACAGCAGCACGAGGAAGGCGGTCGCCGGCAGCAGCGACATGATATAGAACGGCAGGCTCAGGCTATGGCGTGCCAGCAGCGCCGCCAGGGCCGGCCCCATCACCAGGCCGACGGCGTTGGCCGCGCCCAGCGACGCCAGGGCCCCGGCACGCCGTTGCGGCTCGACATGATCGGCGATCAGTGCGTTGCAGCCCACCGGCAGGGCCGCGTAGAACGCGCCGATCAGCCCGCGTGCCAGCATCAGGCCGAGAAAGGCCAGGGTGGCACCCGGCAACCAGCGCAGCGCGCCATCGATGAACAGGCACAGCCCCCAGTAGGCCAGGGCGAAGCCTGCGCTGCCCAGCAGCAACACCCGTCGCCGCCCATGACGGTCGGCGGCGCGCCCCCACGGCTGTGCCAGCACGACCCAGACCACGCCGGCCACGGTCACCGCCGCACCGGCCTGCCAGGTGGCCATGCCCAGCAGCCGGGCGATCGGGCCGATCAGCGAGACGAACGCCATCATCGACATGGTGCAAGCCATGTTGACCAGCAACAACGGCCGCATGTCCAGGGTCGAGGTGGCGGGCGGGGGTGCAGTGTCCTTTGCAGCATTCATGGGGGGAGTCCGGTGCGATGGGGGGAGCGGCAAGCGCCAAGCCGCAAGTAAAGCGGTGCGGTGCTCACGTTCTCTTGCCGCTTGTAGCTTGCAGCTTGCCGCTTGAGTCAGTGCAATTCCAGCCAGATAGGCGCATGGTCGGAGGGCTTTTCCATGCCCCGCAGGTCGTAGTCCACGCCCGCTGCCTTGAGTCGCGGCACCAGGCCATGGGAGGCCATGATCAGGTCGATGCGCAGGCCGCGCTTGGGCTCGTCCTCGAAGCCGCGGCTGCGGTAGTCGAACCAGCTGAAGCGGTCGTCCACCTCCGGGTGCAGGTGGCGGAAACTGTCGACCAGGCCCCAGTTCTTGAGGCGCTCCATCCACTCCCGCTCCTCGGGCAAGAAGCTGCACTTGCCGGTCCTGAGCCAGCGCTTGGCATTGTCCGGGCCGATGCCGATGTCGCAGTCCTGGGGCGAGATGTTCATGTCGCCCATCACCAGCAACGGTTGGTCACTGCGGAACTGACCTTCCAGCAGGCTCTGCAGGTCGCGGTAGAAGCGCTGCTTGGCCGGGAACTTGGTGGGGTGGTCGCGGCTTTCGCCCTGGGGGAAGTAGCCATTCATGACGGTGATGGGCGTGCCGTTGGCGTCGACGAAGGTGCCCCAGATGAAACGCCGCTGGGCATCTTCTTCATCGTCCGCGAAGCCCTTGAACAGCGAAAGCGGCTCCCGGCGCGAGAGCAGGGCGACCCCGTAGTGGCCCTTCTGGCCATGGAAATGCACGTGGTAGCCGAGCGCCTGGATGTCGGCCAGCGGGAACTGATCGTCGCTGACCTTGGTTTCCTGCAGGCCGATCACGTCCGGCTGGTGTTTCTCGATCACCGCCGCCAACTGGTGAGGGCGGGCGCGCAGGCCATTGATGTTGAACGAGACGATCTTCATGGAAAGACAATCCTGGTAAAAGCCTCGGATGCTAGCCGACATCGGCCGTCACCACCAGCATGGCACCCAAGCGCTGGCACTGCTAACGTGCTGGGGGGCTGAACGATGCGTGGAGGATCACCTCCAAGACACTGCATGACCATTCCAGGAGGACTGCCGACGATGCCCGACGCCACTGCCGCCCCGGCCCGGATCTGCATGCTCGACGATGGCTACAGCAGCGAGGCGCGCTCGCTGCTGTTCCATGCCTATCGCCACGAGCCCACCTTCGCCTATGTGTTCGAGGCCCAGCGCCCGGGCTACGAGCGGCGCCTACGGGCGATGGTGCGCGAGTGGGTGCGCCAGCATTTCTACATGCAACTGCCGGCCATCGGCCTGTTGCTGGACGATCGCCTGGTGGGCCTGGCGCTGATCGTGCCGCCGTACCGCCGCCTGGGCGTGGCCGACAGCTGGAGCTGGCGCCTGCGCATGATCCTCGGTACGGGCCTGCGCTGCACCCGGCGCTACCTCGACTACCAGGCCGCGCTGGCCGCCTGCCTGCCCACGGACCAGGTGCATGTGCTGCCCTTGCTCGGCGTGCACCCGCAGTTCCAGGGGCAGCACTATGGTGAGCAGTTGCTCCAGGCGGTGCACGACTGGTGCGCCGAAGACCCTGACACCCAAGGCGTGATCCTGGATACCGGCAACGCCCACTACCTGGCGTTCTACCAGCGCCAGGGCTACCAGGAGATCGGTGAGATCGCCGTGGGGCCGATCCGCGAGCGGGTGTTCTTCCACCCCAATCCGTCGTCGTCGAGGCCGGCGACGGCGTGACGAAGCCGACAAGCGGCGCACTCGTGGCGCGCCTCTGGTAGCATGCGCCGCATGACGTATTCAGGAAGACTTACCTGGGGCCTGATCCTTTGGGCCGCCAGCAGCGTAGTGTGGGCCCAGAGCGAATTGCTGGTGCGGGTGAAACCGGCCAACAAGGCCCTGAAGGCCAATGTGGAAGGCTATATCGGCAGCCTCGGGGACCGCGACGAAGAGGCCTTGCTGCGCTTTAGCCGCGGCGCCCAGGAGCAGGCGCGCAAAGCCGCCCAGGCCCTGGGTTACTACCAGGTGCGGATCGCCAGCGAGGTCAAGCCGCCGAGCGAAAAGGACCACCCAGCGCAATTGATCATCCACATCGAGCTGGGTGAGCCGGTGCGCCTGCGCAACGTGACCGTGCGCATCGAAGGGCCGGCCAGCGAGATGAAAGCGTTCCGCATTCCCGACGCCAAGGCCCTGCGCCCGGGCGAACAGCTCAACCATGGTGTCTACGAGGACGCCAAGCGGCTGATCCAGAACCAGGCTTCGCGCTATGGCTTCTTCGAGGGCCGCTTCAGCCGGCAACGCCTGGCCGTCGACCCACGGGCCGGGGTCGCCGACATCGAACTGGTCTACCAGAGCGGTCCTCGCTACCGCCTGGGCGCGGTCACCTTCGGCGGCGACACCCCGCTGGACGACGACCTGCTGCAGCGCATGGTTGCCTTCAAGCCTGGCACGCCCTACGACTCGGAGCTGATCGCCGAACTCAACAATGACCTGCAGTCCAGTGGCTACTTCGAGGGCGTGCGTGTCGACGCGGCGCCGACCGCCGCGGTCGACGAGGTGGTGCCGGTGGATGTCCTGCTTGAGACCCGCAAGCCCCGCACCATGGGGCTGGGCCTGGGTTTCTCGACCGACGTCGGCCCGCGCGGCAAGGCCAACTGGACCCGGCACTGGGTCAACCCCCAGGGCCATAGCTACGGCTGGGAAACCGAACTGTCGGCGCCACGGCAGAACGTCGGCCTGTGGTACGACATCCCCCTCGACCCACCCCTGACCGACAAGCTGCGTTTCGCCGGCGGCTACCAGAACGAAGAGATCGCCGGCACCGATACCCTGAGCAAGCTGCTGACGGTCGGCCCGGAGTGGCACAGCAAGCTGCCCAGCGGCTGGCAACGGGTGATCTCGCTCAAGTACCAGCGCGAGGAATACCGCCTGGGCGACGACTCGGGCTTGAGCAACCTGCTGATGCCTGGGGTGAGCTTCGCCTACCTGCGCAGCGACAACCGTATCGACCCGCACAATGGCTACCGCCTGCAGTTCGACCTGCAGGCCGCCAAGGAAGGGCTGGTCTCGGACACCAACCTGCTGCATGGCAACGTCCTGCTCAAGGGCCTGACCACGCTCGGCCAGCGCCACCGCCTGCTGGGTCGTGTGCAGTTCGGCGGCAGTGCCACCAACGGCTACAAGCACAACATCCCGCCATCGCTGCGCTTCTTCGCCGGCGGCGACCAGAGCGTACGGGGTTACGACTACCAGAGCCTGTCGCCGAAGAACAGCGATGGCGACCGTATCGGCGGCCGCTACCTGGTGGCCGGCAGCGCCGAGTACCAGTATTCGCTGACCGAAAAATGGCGCGTGGCGACGTTCATCGACCAGGGCAACTCGTTCAATACGCTGGAGCTGCCCAGCCTCAAGACCGGCGTCGGTATCGGCGTGCGCTGGGTCTCTCCGGTCGGGCCGTTGCGCCTGGACCTGGCCCGGGCGCTGGACGACGACGGAGGTTTGCGTCTGCACTTTTCCATGGGGCCTGAGCTGTGACGCGTGTTTTCAAATACCTCCTGCTGACCGTGCTGGGCCTGCTGGCCCTGGTCGCGCTGGCGCTTGGCCTGGTGCTCGGTACCCAGGCCGGCAGCGGCTGGGCCCTGAAGCAGGTGCCGGGGCTGGAGGTCACGGGCTTCCAGGGGCGCCTGGGCGGTGGCTGGCAGGCCGAGCGGCTGCTCTGGGCCGACGCTGGCAATCGGGTCGAGGTGCTGGCGCCGCACATGGCCTGGTCGCCGGGGTGCCTGTTGGGGGCCAGGCTGTGCATCGAGCGGCTGCAAGCCGAGCGGGTCGACATGGGCTTCGCCCCCGCTGAGCCAGCGCCGGACAGCGGCCCGTTGCAGTTGCCAGCGCTGCGTCTGCCGCTGGCCATCGAGCTGGGCGAAGTCAAGGTCGGCCAACTGCGCCTCGATGGCAGCGATCTGCTGGGCGACCTGCAACTGGCCGCGCACTGGACGGCCGAAGGCCTGCGCATCGACACCCTGCAACTGCAGCGCGACGAGTTGCACCTGAGCCTGCAAGGTAACCTCCAACCGCAAGGCGACTGGCCGCTGCAACTGGGCGGCACGCTGCAGTTGCCTGCCGTGGATGGCCAGCCCTGGCAACTGGGGCTGAACGCCAAGGGCGACCTGCAGAAGACCCTCGACCTCGAGGCCACCAGCAGCGGTTATCTCGACGCGCACCTGAGCGGCGCGCTGCAGCCACTGGCCGAGCACTTGCCCGCGATGTTGAGCATTCGTGCCGATGCCTTCAAACCCTCCGCGTCGCTGCCGGACACCTTGCAGTTGAACCAGCTTCGCCTCGATGCCAAGGGCGACTTGCTCGAGGGCTACCAGCTGTCCGGCTCGGCCAGCTTGCCGGCCGAGCAGGGGCCGATCGGCCTGCTCCTGGCGGGGCGGGTGGATGCCAAGGGCGCCAGGCTCGATGCCCTCGACCTCAATGCCGACGACCAGCAGCGGGTCAAGCTGCAGGCCAGTGCCGATTGGCAGCAGGGGCTGGCGGCCGATGCGAAGGTCGACTGGCTGGACTTCCCCTGGTTGCGCCTCTACCCCCTGGAGGAGGCGCCGCAGGTCACCCTCAAGCGCTTCAACGCCCAGGTGCAGTACCGCGACGGCAACTACCAGGGCACCTTCGCCGGCGACCTCGATGGTCCGGCGGGCGCCTTCAGCCTGGCCAGCCCCTTCGAGGGTGACTTGACCCAAGTGCGCCTGCCGCAGCTGGCCCTGAATGCCGGGCAGGGCAAGGCCACCGGCACGCTCGCGCTGCGCTTCGCCGATACCCTGGCCTGGGATGTCGACTTGCAGTTGTCGGCCCTCGACCCGGCCTACTGGGTCGCGGAGCTGCCGGGCACCCTGGCCGGCCCATTGCGCAGCCAGGGGGAAATGAAGAACGAGCGCTTGCAGTTGCAGGCGCAACTCGACCTCAAGGGGCGCCTGCGTGGCCAGCCGGCACTGCTCAAGGTCGAGGCCGAGGGCGCCGGTGAGCACTGGACCCTGGGCAGTCTGGCGGTGCAACTGGGCGATAACCGCATCAATGGCAGCGGCAGCCTGCAGCAGCGTCTGGCCGGGCGCATCGATCTCGACCTGCCGCGCCTGGGCCAGCTGTGGCCGCAGTTGCACGGCCAGGTCAAGGGGCGGCTGGACCTGGCCGGTACCCTGGCGGCGCCACAAGGCAGCCTGACCCTGCAGGGTCAGCGGCTGGGCCAGGCCGACAACCGCATCCAGCGCCTGGCCCTGGACGCCCGCCTGGACAATGCCCAGCGTGGGCTGGTCACGCTCGAGGCAGGCGACATCCGCCTGGGTGACACGGCGCTGGGCAACCTGGACGTCGAAGGCAAGGGCGACATCCGTCAGCAGGCGGCCACCGTGGGCCTCGATGGGCCACAACTCAAGCTCGACCTGGCCGCGGACGGCCAGTTGGCCAAAGGGGACTGGCACGGCCGCCTGGCCAGCGGGCGAATCCAGGCCGGCGGCCAGGACTGGCGCTTGCAGGCCCCGGCGCGGGTGCAGCGCCTGGCCAACGGCCAGTTGGACCTGGGTGCCCATTGCTGGCGCGCCGGCCAAGCCAGCCTGTGCGGCGAAGACCAGCGCCTGGCGCCGCAGCCGCGCCTGCGCTTTCACCTCAAGCAGTTCCCGCTGGACAGCCTGGCCCAGTGGTTGCCGAAGGATTTCGCCTGGCAGGGCCTGCTCGGCGCCGACATCAATCTGGACATACCCGCCAGCGGGCCCAAGGGCAGCGTCCACGTCGACGCCAGCGGCGGCACCCTGCGGGTACGCGACAACGGGCGCTGGATCGATTTCCCGTACCAGGTGCTGCGCCTGGACAGCACGCTCGATCCGCGGCGCATCGATACCCGCCTGGATTTTCGTGGCGAGCGCCTGGGCGAGCTGAACCTGACGACCCGGCTCGATCCACTGGGCAAGGACAAGCCGCTGTCCGGCGACTTCCGTCTCACCGGGCTGGACTTGTCGATCGCCCGGCCGTTCGTGCCGATGGTCGAGCGCCTGGTCGGCCAGCTCAATGGCAGTGGTCGGTTGTCCGGTACCTTGCTGGCGCCCCAGGTCAATGGCAGCCTGGCCTTGACCGGGGGCGAGGTGAGCGGCGCGCAGCTGCCGGTCAGCCTGCAGGACCTGTCGCTACAGGCGTTGATCGCCGGCGAGCAGGTGCAGTTGAAAGGCAACTGGCGCAGCGGCCAGGCCGGGCGTGGCCAGCTCGACGGCAACCTGACCTGGGGGCAGGCCCTGGGCGTGGACCTGCGCCTGCAAGGCCAGCAGTTGCCGGTCAACGTCGAGCCCTATGCGGCGCTGGAAGTGGCGCCGGACCTGACCATCCGCCTGGTCGACGAAAGGCTGGCAGTGACTGGCAAGGTGCACGTGCCCAAGGGCGAGATCACTGTGCGCGAGTTACCGCCGTCGACGGTCAAGGTGTCCGACGACGCGGTGATCGTCGGTCGCCAGACCGAAGAGGGCAAGCCGCCCATGGCGGTGGCCATGGATATCGATGTCGAGGTCGGCCAGGACAAGCTGTCGTTCACAGGCTTCGGCCTGACAGCCAACCTGCTGGGCCACGTGCACATTGGCGACAACCTCGATACCCGGGGCGAGCTGCGCCTGGCCGACGGCCGCTACCGGGCCTATGGCCAGCGCCTGACCATTCGCCGCGCACGCCTGCTGTTCGCCGGCCCCATCGACCAACCCTACCTGGACATCGAAGCGATCCGCCGGGTCGACGATGTGATCGCCGGCATCCGCCTGAGCGGCAGCGCCGAGCAACCCACCAGCCAGGTGTTCTCCGAGCCGGCCATGAGCCAGGAGCAGGCCCTGTCGTACCTGGTACTCGGCCGGCCACTGGGCGCCTCCGGCGAAGACAGCAACATGCTCGCCGAGGCGGCCCTCGGCCTGGGCCTGGCCGGTAGCGCCGGGCTCACCGGCAGCCTGGCCTCGAGCCTGGGTATCGATGATTTCCAACTCGACACCGAGGGTTCGGGGACCAGCACCAGCGTGGTGGCCAGCGGCAACCTGACCGAGCGGCTGAGCCTGCGTTACGGCGTCGGGGTGTTCGAGCCGGCCAATACCATCGCCCTGCGCTACAAGCTGAGCAAGAGGGTGTACCTGGAGGCAGCCAGCGGGCTGGCCAGCTCGCTGGACATTTTCTACAAGCGGGATTTCTAACGGACCGTGGCGGCGTCGATGAACTCGTTGCGCTGCTCGTCCGTGGCGGCTGGGGCGGGTTGGCGCCGGGGCAGGATGAGGTTGGTGTATTCCTCGATCAGGCGATTGATCGCCTCGGGAGGCTCGCAGGCCTGGAACTGCATGCGGATCTGCACTTCGTCCGGGTCGCGCTGGTCGGTACGCCTGCCACCGGCGCCGACCGTCACCTGGAAGCGAGTGCCGCCAACGGCGCCCGATTCGACGGCGGCACCGGCGTCGAGGCCGTTGACCCGCACCGACAGGTCGACCTGCATGCGCTCCAGGGCCAGGCCACGGGGAGATACCAGGGTGATCAGCGGGATCTGCAAACTGTGTTGGCCGTCCATGGCCACTTCGACCATCTTGGCCTTCATCGGGCTGCCCAATGCGTTCGGGTCGTAGTCGAAGAACTGGTCGAACAGCCTGATGTACTGCTGGGCGACCAAGGTGTTGGTGGCCGCGGCGGCTTCTTGCAGGCCGCGGGTGATGTCGCTCAGGTCGCTCGAAGTCATCGGGGCTTGGCTGGGGATGCTGGATTCCACGCGGTAGGCTCCTCAAGCGCTAAGGGGCTACCCCCGCGGGCAGCGGGGGCAGGGGATGGGTGGAGGGTGGCTTGCTACGCCTGCGCCGGCGGCAGGTTCGGCGCCTTGTCCGCGTTGCTCACCGGTACGGGCTTGATGGCGGCTTCGGTGAGGAAGTCCATGACGCGCTGCAGTGCTTCGGGTGGTTCCTGGCGGCGCACCGTGGTGTTGAAGGCATAGCGTGCGCGGGTGTCGGTCTTGCGCGTCTGCGCCGACTTGTGGCTGACACTGCCTTTGACGTTGAGCTTGAACGGGCCCCAGCCAAGCGAGGCCTCGAGTTCGGCATTGGCCTCGGTGGACTTGCTGCTCTCGGCCATCTGGCTGATGGTCAGCTCGAACTCGACCGTGCCTTGCTCGATGCAGATGTTGGGGTGGGTGATGGCCGCCATCAGCGGGATCTGCATTTTCCGGGCAATGGTGCCCTGGGCCTGGCCCTGCTCGTCGACCACCGTTTCTTCGTAGTTGAATTCGACGGCGCGGGCCTTGCCGTTTTCCACGCAGACCTGCATGAGGAACTCGGCGTAGGACTTGCTGGCTGTCACTTGCGCATCGATCATCGCCTGCAGCGGGGCGGCAATCATGCTGTCCATCGGCAGGGCATTGAGCACGGAGCCGATGAGGTTGTTGTCGATCGTGGCCATGGGTGGCA